>CAXTTR010000023.1:14961-15607 GCA_964247215.1 uncultured Sphingomonadaceae bacterium | reverse complement strand
CCGCGAAGGGCGCAGACCGGGCCAGCGGCGTTTTCGATACGCAGCGCGAAGCCATCGATCACGCCAAAAAGCTGAACCCCAACGACAAGCCGGATGTCGAGCGCGTCCGCGACACGTCGGGCGGCGAGCGCGACAAATGGCGGTCGAGCGGCCGCTAGGCCCTGACCACAGCCAATTCCTCCAGCCGTGTCGTGTAGTGCCGCGCCGAGCGGACAGGATCGCGCGAGGGAACAGCTGCACCGAAGCCGTGTTTTTTTTTGCATCCAAGGCGGGCGCGAGCAGAAGGGGAAGGACTGGAAGCAAGACGTGCAGCTATGGCATGGGCTGCGCTCGGATAGTCGCCTAGTCGCCTAGTCGCCGACCGTTATCCCGTCAGCGGATTATCCCTGCGCATCTCGACTTCGCGGGCGAGCTGCCATGTCTGCTTATGCGTAAAGGTGCCATCGGTCAGTTCCGGGCGCGTTCTATCCCAGGCCAGCGCGGCGACGGCCGCGCGGCGGCTGTCTTGCAGGGTGATGGTCACGCCGTCCTTTTCGATTGCGCCAGCATCGATCAGTTTCAGAACATCGTCGCGGTCGAGTGCTATCTGCATATCGCCTCCGTCAGCAGCCATGTCGCTATTATTGAGCCATCGTCCATGGAGGCG
>CAXTTR010000023.1:0-14951 GCA_964247215.1 uncultured Sphingomonadaceae bacterium | reverse complement strand
TGTGTGATCCTTT
Organism: uncultured Sphingomonadaceae bacterium; assembly: GCA_964247215.1. GTDB lineage: Bacteria > Pseudomonadota > Alphaproteobacteria > Sphingomonadales > Sphingomonadaceae > Polymorphobacter_B. The sequence goes on along the minus strand of CAXTTR010000023.1, from coordinate 14,938 downwards.
CGGGAAAAGTCGTTAGCCTTGCTCTGGCCGCAGCTTTTGCTTTCGTTACGATCGCTGCCCAGACTCCGCAGCCGGGTCCGGCTGCACAGGCCGCCACGGCTAAAAATGCGGAGATTGCGCAGGTTGCCAACACGAAGCTGGCTGTCTATCAGGCAATGCCTGACGCACAGAAAATCGCGATCTACGATCAAATTTCCCGCGTCTACGTTCAGCAACAGAAGAGTTCTCCCTACGCGACCGCTCTCGCGAATTACCTGATTTTCAACGAAGCCAATAAAGGCGAGCCGATCGGCTATGAAGTTTTCCTTCGGTACGTCAAAGGCATTGTTGCGGGGAAGCATGCAGGCGAAGGCGTGACCGGCGATACCGCTGGCGTTTATGGAACGATCCTGCATGTCGGCAATTCATATCTAAGAGATCTGCAGGATAAGGCAAAGGCTTCAAACCCTTAGCGCGCAGCCGGGCGCGGGCGTGTCCCCGGCGGAGCCGGGGCCGGGCTCTAGGCGCAAGAGCGCCCCGCGCCTGTAGCAGTCGCGGCCATCCGGTAACGATCCCTCACGCGAAGGCAAGCAAGAGGGGGCTGCGCCCCAGACCGTCAAGGGCTGAACGCTGGCGCGCGGCCGGCGGGGTGTCCCCGGCCTTCCTCCATTTCATTCCGTGCAGGCCGGGCGATCCCCCTCCCCGCCGTCCGACCCTTGACCGTCTTCCCTGCTCTCCGCCGCGAGGCTCGCAGCGGTTGCATGTGCAACCGCTTAGATCAAAAGGAGCAAGGAAGATGACGACGAATAAGCTACTGACCGAGGACTGCCCGGAAACCTACAAGCTGGACTGGCAGGGCCGGAAAATCGAGATCGTCTATCAGCCGCGCAGCTGCGCCGGCACCGCGCATCTGCAGATCAGGGTGAAGCATTGCCGGCCTCTCCCGATCACCGAGACCGGCTACCGCTCCCACTTCGCCAGCCCGGCGGACGTGGCGCAGCTGGGCGGCCCGGTCGCCTATGTCGAAGCATGGCTGGACGCGATGGCGCAGACCAAGGCATGGGAAGCGCACCGCGCAGGGAGGCTTTCAAATGACCCTGTTCTAAGCCTTTTCCTGTTGCCCCAATCCATGGCCGGGGGCAGACTCGTCCGGCCTCTTAACCCAAGAAGGACATTCACATCATGGCCGACAAACCGACCCACAACGCCTATCAGGTGCGCAACTTCAAAAGCGGCGGCAAAGACCGTTCCAGCTGGACGAAGATCGGCAGCGCGTGGTCGCACGACGACGGGCAGGGCTTCAATATACGACTGTATGCAACGCCGATCGATGGCAACATTACGCTCCGCACCGTGAAGGAGAAAAAGCAGACCGAGGAAGCCGACGACGAACAGGGCGACTGATCCAAGCGAAGAGGGCCGCCCGCAGCGGCTCTCTTTCTTTCAGGTGGCGCGCGGCGCAGGGGGAGGGAGTACGATGACGACACGACGATATGACCGATACGCCGACCAAGCCGCCGCTGACCGTAAGCCAGCAGTGGGAGCTGGTGCAAAAGACCAAAGCCGAGACGCTGACCCCGCCGACTCCCGAGATGAAAACGGCGAAGGAGCGCGATGCGCTTGTCGCACAGCGGGAGACGCCGAAGTACGAAAAGCACTACACGCCTGGCGGCACAGTCGAAAAGGAAGTCCACAATGCAGAAGCCCAAAAGCGCGAAACCAAGATCAAAGAAATCAACGCTGCTTTGCAGAAGGCAAGCAATGGCCTCCATAATGATTTCGACAAGGCGCGGGATGACCGTTCGCACTGAATTTGCGACCCGATAATATTCAGGTGCATAGTAGCGAATGCCGTTCCTGACAGAAAAACAGACCGAAGCATGGCTTGAGATGGAGACGCGCGACCTCCCCATGCCGGACGGCACACTGCGCCCGTTCACCGATACCAAGCTTCACTGGAATGCTTACGATTTCATCGTCTCGCAAGAAATGTTCACTGGCGCGCGCCTCGTCGAGTTATCCCTGATCGACAGCAAAGAGACCGGTTTTCCCTTCGAGATGTCTTTTCCTAACACTGTTTCGTACGCCTACTTCCGGCTGCGGAAGCGTCTCGGCATTGACGATCCGGACTAGCCTTAGTCCCAGCCCAGGAAGCTGAGCAGTGGTTTCTCTCGTTCGTATTTTTCGTGCAGCAGGCGCTTCCATTCCTCGTCAGTCCGCCACATCACGCGCGTGCCAGGCTGAAGCTTCAGCATCAGAATTCCGTAGCCGGTAAGAACGAGGCCGGCCAGCACGGCCAGTGTGGTGCTCACCGGCTCCTCCAGGAACACCGCGACAACGACACAAATGGCTGCTACGACGCCGATCTGGACAAAAGTCCTTTTGCAGCCGTCCCAGGCACGGACACATACGTTCTCGACCTGTTCGTAAGGATTGATCGCCGATATGGCGAATTGCTGCGCCGTTCGCAATGTCAGGAGACTTCCGGTAAAGCCGCGCGCCAGCCAGTTCTCATTGGCCGATGTAACAACACCGTCATAGGGCGCGCGCACGACAAAGCTGGCCGGCACGGGTTTTGAAATGGTCCGACTGGCTGGAGGCGCATGCACCTCCAGCATTGGCTGGCCGCGTTTGACTCCTTCGCCGGGTTTGACGTGCCACTCCGCATAGTTGAATCCGCCCGTCAGCAGCGCGATGAAGCGGATATGTGCGGGAGCGACAAGGATATCGCAGGAATCGTATTCGATAGCCGGATGATCAGGGTGCAGATCGAATTTGCCAATGAAAAACGGATCTTCGTAGTAGTTGGTTTTCTGCACGACCGCCGCCGGCGCCCCGGTCATCAGCAGCAGGGCGAGGCCCGGATAATCGTCGTTGCCGGGGTCGTCGATGCGGGTGAAAGCCATGCCGATCTCGTCGGGATTGATAAGGGCGCGCTTGTGCAGGCTTTCGTTGAAGCCCTGACTCTGCGACGTGCCGGTGCTTCGCGTGTAGCCGTCACTTCCGCCGGTAGTGCGCGATTGATTTCTCCCCGAGTTGCCGCCTTTCGACCAGCCGCTGTTCGTGCCATCAGTTTTCGTCTTGCTCCACCCTTTGTTCGTGCCGGTGGTCTGCTGGGTCGACCAGTTCTGCCCGTCGCTGATCGTGTCCTCGTCCTTGTTTCGACCGAAGCCAAAGAGACCGCGTATTTTCGTCTCCAGCCAAGGCGGACGCTTGTAATTTTCGGAGGTGGAACCGCCCGAGGATGTGCCGGTCGATTGGCTGCTGCCTCCCGAGACGCCGTCCGCGTAGGAGGTCGATGAGCCGCCCGAAGTTCCCCAGCTTTTGCCCGTCGAAAAACCGACCGTATCGCTCCAGGTGCGGCCCTTCGACCAGCTCTCGCCGGTTGTCGTGCCCTGACTGCTCGTGCGCAGCTGGCGGATCATATCGGTATCGCCGATTAGCTTCGACAGATATTCTCGCGTGAACTGGTCATCGACGCCGAAGACGATCTTAAGGCCGGAGTTCGCCAGAAACGTCTCCCAGCCATCCTTGTAGACCTTTTTCAGCTGCTCGAGCGATTGCAGGACGAAGAACATCTTTACCCCGAAACCGGCGAGCTGGGCCACACCGTCCTCGATGATTTTCATGCGCTGTAGCCCCGCGAATTCATCGAGCAGCATGAGAACGGGGCAGCCGGTGACGGGACGGCCAGGCACAGCTTCCATTTCTGTGACGGTCAGGGCAATCATCATGCGGAGCCAGCGGAAATGCGTAGCCATGTAACGCTGCGGCAGTGACAGATACAGGCTGAGGCCGCTTTGCAGCGTTTTCAGTTCGGCCAGCTGGAACGTCGAGCCGGAAAGACAGTCGCGCATACCTGGGCTGTCGATGAATTCGGTGTTGCGAGTGGCGACCTGGACGACGCTTTCAAACTGCTTCGGCGAGTTCAGGATCATGCTGCGGAATGATTCGCCTATACCTGCCAGCACCCCGTAAAAAGCATCGTTGCGGCGCATAGCTTCCATCAGCAGGGCTTGGCTTGAAGCGATGTTTTGCTCCCCCAGATCTTCCAGCACCCGGACTGTCTGCCAATCGCCGCGCGTGATCAGTTCCCGTACTGTGAGCAGGTTACGCTTGCCGTCGTATTCCTTGGCGGTCAGGACGTGCAGGATCAGCCCCTTGACCAGCTGGCGGGCGGATTCATCCCAGAACGGGTCTTTGCTGTCGTCGGTGATGACCACCAGGGCGTCAGCAATGCGGCCGGCTTCATCAACCGCGGCATCGTCATCGGGGTTGAGCACGTCGAGCGGATTGAACCTGGCCCGGAAAGCGTCGGCGACGTTGGCGGCCTTGAACGGGTCGAGGACGCACACCTTCTGGCCCATGCCATTGGCGTAAGCGGAGCCGGAGCCACGACGCGCGGCGGTGATGGTAGCGTTTTCGCCTTTGGGATCGACGACGACGACCGAGCCGGGCCATTCGCAGAGGGTGGGAATGATCGAAGTCGTTCCCTTGCCGCCACGTGTGCCGCTGACCAGGCAGACATGGCGATCGTCCCGGTAGCCGAGCGGGATCTGATGTTGCGTCAGGGATCGGCCGAGCCAGATGCTGCCAGGGCGGTAAGCGCAGTTAGCTTCCATCGCGAGAGGATCGGCCCAGGCGGCAGTCCCAAGGGTAGAAGGCGAATTACGAACGCTCGCAGCCACCGGCATAGCGGCCTCCAGAACGACGAACAGAGGAATTAAGGGCGAGCCAATCATACCGCCACCATTCTTTTCCTGTTGCCCGGCCTCTCTTCACTGCCCGTTAAGCATAGTTATGGCATAGCCATGAATAGGGAGAGGTGACGGATAGCCAGATGTGTTTTTGTTACACAAAAACGACGGCTGCGCCGCATCTGGCGAGGAGCGGCCCCCTGCCCCTCGACCCACGGCCAAAGGCGCTTCGCCCTCTGGACTGCCGACCGTGGCGCTTCGCCCCCGGACCCCGACGAGGCGGCGATTTCATCAGCCCCTCGACCCTCGACCAAGGCGTTCCGCCCGTGGACCCTGAGCAGGGGGAGCGTTCCTGCTCCCCTGCACCCCATGACCGGGAGGAGCGTTCCTGCCCCTCTGGACGCCCAGACAAGGGCGGAGACTTCGCTTTCCCCCTTGACCCCCATCGAGCAGGGCGCGGCCTTGCACCGCATCCACGGCCCGCCTGCGGGCCGCAGGAGGCCATCTGATGGCCCGGCCGGGGAAGGAAGCCACCGAGGCCCGTTCCCTGCCCTTCCATGGCCGCCTGACCCCGGCGGAGGGCTTGACCGTCCGTGCCAACGCGGCGGCGGCCGGGCTGACCGTCTCGGAGTTCTGCCGCCGCCGCATTCTGGGAATAACCGTGACCGCCCCGGCCGCCCGCGCCGACGCCGCCCTGATCGCCGAGGTCAACCGCATCGGCGTCAACGTCAACCAGCTGGCCCACGCCTTCAATGTCGACCGGGAGTTCCGGGGCGATTGGGAGACGATCCGTGACGAGCTGGCCCATGTTCTCGAAAAGGTGGCGGCGCGCTATGGTTCCTAAAATCCATGCCAAGGGCGCGAGCTTCAAAGGAGCCGCCGCCTATCTCCTGCACGACAAAGGCGGGGCCGCTACGGACGAGCGTGTCGTGTGGGTCGAGACCATCAATCTCGCCACCCGGAACCCGGAAACGGCATGGCGGGTGATGGCGGCGACGGCGATGGATGCGCCCCGCCTGAAAGAGCAGGCGGGCGTCAAGAAGACCGGCCGTCAGTCGAAGGACGCCGTACTGCACGTCTCGCTCGCGTGGAGCCCAGACCAGATCCCCGGCCGGGCGGATATGACGGCGTTCGCGCACCGGGCGCTTGCCGCCCTGAAAGCCGAAGACCGGCAGGCCATGATTATCTGCCACAGCGACGAGAAGCAGCCCCATGTCCATCTGCTGATCAACCGGGTGTCGCCGTCCGACGGAAGGCTGCTGTCATCCTCCAAGGAAAAAGCCGCCCTCGCGGCGCTTGCCCTCGCCTACGAGAAGGAAGGCGGCACGATCTACTGCAAGCAGCGCGAGGCCAATGCCGAGCGCCGTGAGGAGGGCGAGTTCGTCCGGGGCGAGAAGGACATGCCACGCGAAGAAATCGAGGCGCTGCACGAGGCCCAGGCCGAAGCCGAGGCCGCCATCCCTGCCCGGCTGATCGAACAGCAGCCGGAAGCCGTACAGACCCTTCGCCGCAGCCTGAAAGAGCAGTTGCGCCAACGGCTGGTGGAGGCGCGGCAGATATTCCGGCCGCAATGGGCTGCCACCTACGGCCGGCACCGGACGGAGCAGCAAAGCAGGCGACAGGAAGGAAAATCCTTTGTCGATCGGCTGACGGGCTGGCTTTCCGGGCAGACGGCGACAAGCGGCCCTGCCCTGCCCTTCCTGCGGCAGAACTTAAAGGGCGTCGCCTCCCATGCCAGAGGCCAGGCGAAACGACAGCAGACGGAGCGAGCCTGGCTGGGCCAGGCGCAGCGGCACCACATCCGGGAGATCGTGGCGGAGCTGAAGCAGGACTACGCCCGCGCGCTTGGCCGCGTGTTGCTGCGCCGGGATATTCAGGCCGCCGGGCAGGGTTCGAGCGGCGTGCGGGAGGAAAAGACCCTCACCCCCGAACAGCAACGAGCCATCGAACTTTCCCGCACGGCCGCGCGGCCTCAGCCATCGCGGCCAGGAACGACGAGGGACCGCGAATATGAACCATAGAGCGTCACTACCTAGATACCCCCGCAAGCTGCCCGTTGACCGCAGGCGACCGGTCGCCTAGTCTCTTGGTTATTTAGTCGCGCGCTCTCCTAGTCGCCTAATCACCCGGGAACCTGATGATCGTCACCGTAACCAGTTTTAAGGGCGGCGTCGGCAAGACAACGACGGCCGTCCATCTTGCCGCCTACCTCCAGACGCTCGCGCCGACTCTTTTGCTAGATGGCGACACGACGCGCAACGCGACGGCGTGGAGCCAGCGCGGCAAGGCTTTCCCCTACCGCGTCGCTCCCGTCGATCAGGCCGCGAAGCTGGCGCGCGAGTACGCGCACATCGTTATCGATCTTGGACAGCGGCCGACCGACGCCGATCTTAAGGCAGCGGCCGAAGGCTGCGATCTTCTCGTCGTGCCGGCCGTGCCGTCGGCCCTCGATACGGACGGGCTGGGGCAGACTATCCGGGCCTTGCGACAGATCGAAGCGACGGCGTGGCGCGTTCTGCTCAACAAGGTTTCGCCGGACGCCAACAAACAGGCGACGGAGCTGCGCGACCTGCTTTACGAAATGGATGCGCCCGTGTTCAAGGGCGAGATTCCGCGCCTGAAAGCTTATGAGAAGGCGGCAGGGCAGGGAGACATCGTCAGCCAGGTGGACGACCGGAACGCCGGCCGGGCTTGGGACGCTTATGTAGCGGTAGGAAAGGAGCTGAAGGTATGAGCCTTGCGGAAGCCCTGAAAGGCATAAAGGAACAGCAGCAGCCGGCGGCACCGCGCAAGCGCGCCGAGCACCGGCCCGGACGCAAGGCGGCAGCGGCCGCGCCAGCCCCGGAGCAGGCACCGCCCGAACGCAGAGCAGGAAAGAGCAGCAGGCCTGACTACGAGAAGGTTGGGCTGTATATTCAGACCGATTTGCGCCGCCGGGCGATTCGCAAATTCGAGGATAACGGCGGACGCGATCTTTCAGACCTGATCGAGGACCTTCTGACCAGTTACCTAAACGCCTAGTATCTTAGGCGACCAGTCGCCTAAGCGCTCAATCGAAGGAAAGACATTGACCGGCTGCGATCATGGATAGGGAAGCGGACCAGCGGCTGCAGAATTATCGTCGGGTGCAGGGCCGCCCGGCCGTGCAGCTGCCTATGTGGCCGGAAATCGTACGCGGCGGCCCCAATGCGCTGCTGCGCTCGGCTTTCTTCGCCGGCATCCACAGCAAGAAACGCCAGAAACTCGGCATCCAGACCCGCCCTGAAAAAGAGCCGGAAGGCATAACGATCGCGGCGCAGGACGGCATCAAGATCAAATACGCCGGCACCCAGCTGAACCAGTACGACGCGGATGTTTTCTTCGAGGCGCTGCACCTTGCCCGTCATCATCCTCTGGAAACGGAGTGCTTCTTCACTGGCAGCTCCTTTCTGCGCGCGATCGGCCGGACGCGAAACGACCTAAATTACGAGGACCTGAACGACAGCCTCAAACGGCTTCGCAACGGCAGTCTTGAGATCGAGTGGAGCATCAAAGGCCGCCGCTACATCTTCACCGGCAGCCTGATTGCGTCCTACATCCGCGAGACCACTACAAAGCTGTACAAGGTCACGTTCGCGAACGAAATCCGCACCTTGTTTTCGCCGGCCTGCTGGACACAGCTCGAATGGAACGAGCGCATGGCCTTGAAAGGGAAGCCGCTCGCGCAATGGCTGCACAGTTATTACTCGACCCACGCATCGCCGTTTCCGGTTTCCGTGGCGTTCCTGCACGAAAAAACCGGCAGCCCGACGAAGCTGCTAAAGCATTTCAAGACCGAGCTGCGTAACGCCTTTGTCCAGCTGCACGAGGTGCTGGGCTGGGAGCCGACATGGAGCGGCGATCTTGTGACGATCAAGCGACCGCCAACCGGATCGCAGGGCCGCTTCCTCACGAGGACGGCGCACAGGCGAAAGCCCCAGCCAGCAGCGCGACCGGCAGGGCAGGGAAGAGCGCCGTCAGGCACGGACGGCAGGCACCAGACAGACAAAGATTCGTCGCGCGGCCAAGGCGGCCTAACAGCGATCGGCGACCTTTTGCCGGGGCTGCTGAAAAGCCTGAAATAGAGCATTCCACCCGACTCGATTTCACCGCGGTACCCTTAGCCATCCATCCAGCACAGCGAGCATTTGACCCGACCAGCAGGGACGCCGATGTGGCTTTCCACATAGAGCATTTCACCCGACCAAGTGAGCATTTGACCCGACCCGAACGAGCATTTCACCCGACCGCAACGAGCATCCCACCCGACTTTAACGAGCATTTCACCCGACCGATAAAAGACAAAAACGGCCTTATATCCATTGTTTACAGTGACATGCGCGCAGGGCAGTTCTCGTCTAATCCTTCTTTAATCATTTAATAATCCTCTTCTAAAAAGAGCGCACACAAGCCCGATAGAAACGACGCTAACCGGCCGAGAAAGGGCAATAGACATGGATGCCCACGGGTTAGCACAGCAACAAAGGCTACAAGCGGGCAACCGGAAAAGAATTGGGTTGGCTTTGTTGGACAACATCGTTCCAGTCAAAGCCATCGGTCGAAGGCATGTGGGCTCGGAAGGAGAGGTCAGGCCGTGCCACGTCGAGGAACGCGGAACCGATCGCAGCAGCAAGAACGGCGCCGGCGTTGTCAGCATCCATCGCAGCGATGACTTCCGATCCTTCGGGTAGGCGGGAAATTGTCGCGCGGATCAGATCAGGCTGCAGATGATTGAGCTTGCCGCCGATGCTGGCATAACGAACGGCGCCGTCCGGGAACAATGTCGCATAGCTAAGGGCATCGATCGCCGCTTCAGCGAAGACGAGACGACGATCTTCCGGCGTCGTGCGACTGAACCAGAGACCTTTGACACCGCCGGCGGCGAAGCCGGTGAAGCCATGATTTTTTATCTCGTAGCCGCAGAGACCGTCCATGTCGAAATGCGGGAAGATGGCGTTCCTGTGGCTGTCGATACGAACACGGCCGGCCAGGCGCGGCGATGCCAGCAGGGCAGGGGAGAGCCGTCGCGCTTCCAGGAGATAGGGATGCGCCGGAGCATTTTGCATCTGCCGGTAGCGGCTCTCGACGCCGGCGCGATCTTTCAGCGTCACGGCTGCCGGCGGATCGACCGGCAGGGAAGGGGCGGCCGTGCCCGACCAAGCCCGCAGCTGTTTTCGCGCTTCGCCGATATTGCGGCCGGTCCGCTTTTGCAAAAAATCGACAATCGAGCCGGCATCGCTGTCATCGTGCGGCGACCAGTAGACCCATTGCCCGGTCTCGGGCTTCCGCCGCACGATTATCTCGTCTCGCTGCGTGTTGCGCATGACGAACGAGCCATCCCACCGTTTGACGCTCCAGCTGTCGCGCCAGTCGATCGCATAGCCCATGCTGCCGGCGAAGTCCGTCAGGCTGATCGTGCGCTTGAAGCTGTCGAGTTCGGGGTCGGACGACATGCTGTTTCCTGTTGCCCCTCTAGCCTAGCGGGCGAATGGTAAAGGGCCTCTAAATTGCACCCGTCGCGTCTGCAAGCACCGTGACGCGCCCCGTCCGCTGCTGATATTCCAGCGTATCGATCAGAAAATCTGTAAGCGTCTTTGCTGAATTCACAGCCAGTTTGGCGTGATGCTTTTCGGGCTTGTAAGTGCGGACATGCGCGTCACCCATCTTGTTTCGCATGGGTGCCAGCCCGGAGACGATGTTCGACAGGCCGCGCAGCACCATTTTCAGGCTTTCGATGATGTCGCTTTTCTCGGGGTCCAGATTGAGGAGCTTCTGCACTCGTTTGTAGAGCTTCGGCAGGTCGCCATCGTAATCAGGCCGCGCGGCATCGAGCCGCCCTTCGATCTCGAACAGCACCGCTTCGACCAGTGACCGAGCGTTTGTAATCGCGCCGTCATAGTCGCCTTCGAGGATCTTCCGATCGCATTTTTCCATCTGCTCCCGGATGAACTCATGCGACAGGGGATCGCGCACCGGCAGCACCGACTCGGCCGCGACGGTCAGGCCGGTATTGGTTTCCAGCCGGCACCGCTTGCCCGACATCACGACGCGATAGCCGTCCCGATCGAGATAGCGGTTGATGTAGCCGATCGCCCCGTCAATGGAAAATTCCGTGTCGAAGAAATGCGCCGGGTCGAGCGCCGCTTCGATGATGCCAGCTATCTTCGCCGTGCCGTTGTAGCTTTTCAGCTTGTCTTCCGCGTACACCCACCGGGAGGGGAAGCCAGCGCCATAGGTATCACTGCCGCCGAACTCATAGAAGAACGCGACTAGATTCGGTCCGCTTCGATAGGGAGCGACCGCCGGCGCGTCTTTCTTCGGAATGTCGCCCGTGATGATCTTCTGTAGGGCGGTGATGCTGTGCCCGGAAAGGGTCAGTTCCATTGTGTTTATGTAATTTCGAGGGCTCTTGTACAAAACTAAACCGACGTTTAGCTTTTGTACATGGCTTTGCCGCCCCCTGAATTCATCGCTTATTACCGCGTTTCCACCGACCGCCAGGGCGCGAGTGGGCTAGGCCTCGACGCGCAGCGCCAGGCCGCGCGGCACCACGCCGGCAGCGGCCACTTGATCGCCGAATACACCGAGATCGAGAGCGGACGCCGGTACACTAACCGGCCCCAGCTACTCGCCGCCCTGGCCGAGTGCCGCAAGCGCCGCGCCGTGCTACTGATCGCCCGTCTTGACCGACTCGCCCGCAATGTCGCTTTCATCGCAAATCTGATGGAGAGCGGGGCTGACTTCATCGCCTGCGACATGCCGACCGCGAACCGGCTGACCATCCACATTCTCGCGGCCGTCGCAGAGCATGAGCGCGAGATGATCTCCAAACGGACGAAGGTAGCCCTTGCCGAAGCGAAGCGACGCGGCACACGCCTTGGCAATCCGCGCCTTGCCGATGCCCGCCGGCAGGCCATGCGGTCGCATCAACGCCGCCGGCCGGCGGCCGAGGTGCTGAATTTGATGGCCGGCTGGAGGCAGCAGGAGTGGACGCTGCGCCGCATTGCCGAGGAGCTGAACCGCTTGAGCATCAGATCCCCGCGCGGCTGTCAGTGGTATGCAAGCAGCGTCAGATATCAGCTGCAGGCCACGAGGGCAGCAGCATGACAAGCCGCCAGCCCGGCAGGGGGTGCCGAGAGGAACGTTGCGTCCGCCGGCCCAGCAATTTACGGTGATACAGTCCGTCTTTCGCCCGATGACCAGCACCCGCTATGGCAAGAACCGCATCCCAGCCCGCCGCACGGCCGCGCCCGCGAGGGACGATGCGTAACCCGGCGGCGCTGCTTCTGGAGCGGCCGGCCGGCAATCCTTACACGTTCACGCCGAGCGAGGCCCGGCCGACAGACGCTTTTCGTTCGGCGCGTTTGATGGCGGCGGCGTGGGCGCGCGAGATGCAGGACAAGCGGCGGATGATCGCCGCCCGGCTGTTCATCGCCGACGCCATCGAAACCTTCGCCGGCATCTTTGCCGAGCGGCACGGCCTGCAGACCATCGGCCACACGCCGCGCCCGGACGGCCTGCTGACCGGCGCGCTCGATCGCACGGCCGCGCAGCTGGCCGCCACGCTCGGGGAGGAGATCGCCGCGCTCGATCCGGTGTCAGCAGCTTATTGGTTAAGCGCCACTTACACAGCGATGCTGCCCGATGACATCCGTTCGCGACTCGGCATCTACTACACGCCGCCGGCCCTATCTCAACGCCTCATGGACATGGCCGAGGAAGCCGGAATTGATTGGGCGACCGCGCGCGTCCTCGACCCGGCCTGCGGCGGCGGCGCGTTTCTCGCGCCCGTTGCCGGCCGGATGCTGGCGGCGTTGTCGAACATGGCGCCTGCAGACCTGCTTGCCAGCATCAGCCGGCGCGTTTGCGGCTTCGAGATTGATCCTTTTGCCGCATGGATGAGCCAGGTATTCCTAGAGATCACGATGAGCCGCGTCTGCAGGGCCGCACGGCAGCCGTTGCCGCAGCTCGTCAGCGTTTGCGACAGCCTAGAGCAGAAGGCCGCGGGCGGCTTCGATCTAGTGATCGGCAACCCACCTTACGGCCGTACAAAGCTAAGACCGGCGATGCGCGAAAAATTCAGCCGCAGCCTGTACGGCCACGCCAACCTTTATGGCATGTTCACCGATCTTGCATTGCGGTGGAGCGCGCCCGGCGGGGTGATCGCTTACGTGACCCCGACGAGCTTTCTTGCCGGCGAGTATTTCAAGAATCTGCGCCTTCTGCTGGCCGCCGAGGCACCGCCGCTTGCCGTCGATTTCATCGCCGATCGCAAGGATGTCTTCGAGAACGTGCTGCAGGAAACGATGCTGGCAACGTATCGCAAAGGCGGCCGGGCGCGCCAAGCGACCGTGCATCACTTGACGGTGAGCAGCGACATGGCGGCCATCACCCAGGCCGGGGTGTTCGAGTTGCCGGCCGATGCTTCCCGGCCGTGGCTCTTGCCGCGCCAACCGGAGAATAAGGCGCTCGTCGCGCGGCTGACCGTCATGCCGACCCGCTTTGCCGATTGGGGCTACACCATCTCCACCGGCCCGCTCGTCTGGAACCGTTACAAGGACCAGCTGCGCAGCCGCCCCGCCAAGGGCGCAGTGCCGCTCATCTGGGCCGAAGCCGTCGCCGGCCCCGGTAATTTCATCTACCGGGCGGAGAAGCGCAACCACGAGCCGTTTTTCAAGCTGCAGGACGGCGACGATTGGCTGATGACGACCAAGCCGTGCGTCCTCATTCAGCGCACCACCGCCAAGGAGCAGTCTCGCCGGCTGATCGCTGCGGCGTTGCCGGCGGAGCTGATCGCCACGCATAAAGCCGTCGTCATTGAAAATCACCTGAACATGGTGCGGCCGTTGAACGGCAAGCCGAAAGTATCGCCGGAAGTGGTCGCCGCGATCCTCAATAGTCACGTTGCCGACCGGGCTTTCCGCTGCATCAGCGGTAGCGTCGCCGTGTCGGCTTTCGAGTTGGAGGCTTTGCCATTGCCGCCCATCGAGGGCGCGGCATTGATCGACAAGCTGCTGCGAAACGGCGCGCCGGGCGAGGCCATCGAGCGCGCCCTGCAGGCGCTTTACATGGGAGAGGCGCATTGATCGACCTGCCCGCCCCGCCGCCCGTCGATGAAGTTCAAAAGCGCCTCAAGCTGATCTTCCCGGAAGGGACGCCGCACCGCGCCGCCTGCATCTCCGACATCGCGGCCATGACGATCTTCGTCATGCTGTATCTCGGGGCGGCCAAAGGCAAGGACGAATGGATCAGGCCCGACCAGGTAACGCGCATGACCGACGCGCAGGCGGCGCAGACGGGCACCGAAGCGCGCGAGGCATGGCGCAAAACTTCGATGGCCTCCAGCTCGAAAACCGAGATCAGCGGCCGGTGGTATGCCGGCAACTCGCGCGAGGGCGTCCGCGACGACACGATCAAGAATGCGCTCATCCCTAATGGCGTGGTGGTCGAGCGGTCGGGCATCAAGACCACATCCAGCAAACCCCGCTATACGCTAAACGCGTCGTTTGCGGCGCTGTTCGATGAGGCGCTGACCGGCGAAAAATTGGAGACGGCCGCCGGGAACTGGCGACAGGACAATCTCTCGCCCGGCGCACTGGCGCGCATCATGCTCCGGCTCGGCGGCGCTGTGGCGACCGGCGATCATGTGCTGGTGAAGTTTCCGAGCGGCGAGACGCGCAACATGGCCGTCGGTGAAAGCTCCATCATCTCGAAAGCGGTGATCGAGGACTTCGCTCATCGCTTTCTAGAAATGCCGGGCGTCGTGTTCCTAAGCGAGAGCCGGAACAAGGTAACGCACCGCGACGACCAGCTGGCCAAGACGATCGGCCTGCACATTCAGGCGGACAAGAACCTGCCCGATATCATCCTAGCCGACATCGGCCCGAAGCACCCGTTGCTTGTGTTCGTTGAGGTGGTGGCGACGGATGGGCCGGTGACGGCCGAGCGCCGCGAGGCATTGGCCGAGATCGCGCAGAAGGCCGGCTTTGCGGATCAGCACGTCGTGTTCGTCACGGCCTATCTTGATCGCAGCGAAGCGGCGTTCAAGAAGACGGTCGATCAGCTGGCGTGGGGCAGCTTCGCATGGTTCGTTTCCGAGCCGGAGAACCTTATCCGGTTGATGCAGGGCAAGCCGCAAGCTGTAAAAAAGCTGTCGCAGATAATTTAACGAAACGCGCAGCGGAGATGAAATGCGGACAGACAAGCATTACTTCATCGAGAAAAACGAAGCTGGAAAATTCACG
>CAXTTR010000022.1:2757-15923 GCA_964247215.1 uncultured Sphingomonadaceae bacterium | reverse complement strand
GCTGCAGCACCGGCCGCAGCCGCCGCGACCGCCCGCCGCGAACATAACCCGCCAGCAATCCGGCCGGTGTCAGCAGCCGGACGACCGCACCGTGTTCGCCGTGCGCGCGCACGGCGCAGACGATCGCGGGGGTGGTTAGGTCCATTCCGCAGTCCTATCGCGCAGGTCTTCCGGCGTCACGTCGAGCGCTGGCGATTCTATGGCTTGGCCTGCTAAGCGACGGCTGCCATGATATCTCGGTCAAGCCTCATTGAGCTTGCACGGTATCTGTGACGGGGAAGATCATGACCAACATCTACAGCTTCGACGCGCAGACGATCGACGGCCGCCGGGTGTCGCTCGGCGACTGGCGCGGCAAGGTGCTGCTGATCGTCAATACCGCGAGCAAGTGCGGATTTACGCCGCAGTATGACGGGCTCGAGAAGCTGCAGCAGACCTATGCGTCGCGCGGCTTCGCGGTGCTCGGCTTTCCGTGCAACCAGTTTCGCGGGCAGGAGCCGGGGACCGACGCCGACATCGACAGCTTCTGCCGGACCAGCTTCGGCGTCGACTTCCCGATGTTCGCCAAGATCGAGGTCAACGGCGCGGGCACGCACCCGCTCTACGCGGCGCTCAAGGCCGCCGCACCGGGGCTGCTGGGGAGTCGGGCGATCAAGTGGAACTTCACCAAGTTCCTCGTCGATCGCGCCGGCAATGTGGTCGAGCGGTTTGCGCCAACAGCCAAGCCGGAGACGCTGGCCGGACCGATCGAGGCGTTGCTGTAGGCGGGCGTCACGCTGCGCTCAGGGGTCGACTGCGATGAAATCTGGTCGTCACCCTCGCCTGCGCGGGGGTGACGTTTGGACCAGATTGGGTCTTGGACAGGCAGAACGAGCCTAGCGCTTCGAGAACTGGAAGCTCTTGCGCGCCTTTGCCTTGCCGTACTTCTTGCGCTCGACGACGCGGGCGTCGCGGGTGAGAAAGCCAGCGTGCTTGACCGCGGCGCGCAGCGCCGGCTCGAAACGGGTCAGCGCCTGCGAGATGCCGTGCTTGACCGCGCCGGCCTGGCCCGAGAGCCCGCCGCCCTTGACGGTGCAGATCACGTCATACTGATCGCGGCGCTCGGCAACGTCGAACGGCTGGTTGATCACCAGGCGCAGCGTCGGGCGTGCGAAGTACACCGTCTGATCGCGGCCGTTGACGACGATCTTGCCCGAGCCGGGCTTGATCCAGACGCGCGCGATGGCGTTCTTGCGCTTGCCGGTGGCGTAGGCGCGGCCCTGTGCGTCGATCTGCTGCTCGCGCAGCGGCGCGGCCGAGACGCCGTCGTTGGCGGCCTGGTGCTGGGCGAACTCAGGGTTCTGGAGTTGGCCGAGATCGGCCAGCGACTGACGGCTATCGTCCATTAGGCACCTGCTTTGCGGTCGGCATTGCCGACGCTGTTCTTCGGATTCATCGCGGCGATATCGAGGACCTCGGGGTCCTGCGCGCCGTGCGGATGCTCGGTTCCGGCGAAGATGCGCAGGTTGCGCATCTGATCGCGGCCGAGCGGCCCGCGCGGGACCATGCGCTCGACGGCCTTCTCCAGCACGCGCTCGGGAAAACGCCCGCTGAGCACCTTGTCGGCGCGGATTTCCTTGATACCGCCCGGGTGACCGGTGTGGCGGTAGTAAATCTTCTGCTGCGCCTTGCGACCGGTAAAACGGACCTTCTCGGCGTTGATGACGATGATGTTGTCACCGCAATCGACGTGCGGCGTGAAGCTCGGTTTGTGCTTGCCGCGCAACCGGTTGGCGATCAGCGACGCGAGCCGCCCGACGACCAGGCCGTCGGCATCGATCAGCAGCCACTTCTTTTCGACCTCGGCGGGCTTTGCCGCGGCGGTCGTCCTCGTTAACAGCGTCGGCATGGTCGCCCTCGGTTCAAACGCAAAACCGGCCAGCGAAGGCTGACCGGGACGGGCGGTCTATCGCCGAGACCGGCCCGGAAAGCAAGGATTTTAGCGGGTCTGCCCGGCGGTATTATGCTACCGCTCAGTTTCCGCTGTGATCGCATGGGCTTGCAAATGTCCCAGCGAGGTCACTTCGAGCGCCCTGGCGTGCGTCGCTTCAGCGACAATCTCGGGCGCGAACCCGGCCAGTCGCGCTTCCTCCCAACGCGCCGCGCACAGGCACCAGCGGTCGCCGGGGCGCAGGCCGGGGAAGCCGTAGGCGGGCTTCGGTGTCGACAGATCGTTGCCCGCCGCTTTGCTGAACGCCAGGAACTCGGCGGTCATCACCGCGCAGACGACGTGCAGCCCGCGGTCGTTGGCGTCGGTGTTGCAGCACCCGTCGCGCTGCCACCCGGTCAGCGGCGCGGTCGAGCACAACGCCAGCGGCGCGCCGAGGATGTTGAGCGCGGTCATCGGGCAGCTCCCAAACGTCCGCGCACGCACCAGTGCGCCGCGACAGCGGTCGCCGCGAGCAGCAGCGCCGCGCCCGCCTGATGCGCGGCCGCGACCGCGATCGGCACGCCGTAGACGACCGTCGACACGCCGAGCACGAACTGCATCACGACCAGCCCGCCGATCGCCAGCGCGCGCGGGCCAGCGCCAGCGCGGTAGAGGTGGACGGCAAGCCACAAGGCGCTGCCCGCGACGAGATAGGCGAGGCTGCGGTGGACGAACTGGACGCTGACGGGATCGTTGATCAGGCTGGCGAGGCCGGGCGGAACCAGACGCCCGAACATCAGCGGCCAGGTGCCGCAAGCGTGTCCTGCCCGCAGTCCGGCGGTGAACGCACCCCAGACGATCTGCGTGACCAGCAACAGCGAGAACGGGATTATCCAGCGGGTCGGGCGCGAACCTTGCGATGGTCGCGGCGTGTCGAACGCCAGCAGGTCGAGCGCCGTCCACAGGCATCCCGACATCAGCAGCAGCGCATTGACCAGATGCGCCGCGAGACGCTCGTGCGCCACGGCGGGCACGTTCACCAGCCCCGAGGCGACCATCCACCAGCCGAGCACGCCCTGAAACGCGCCGAGCGCCAGCAGCGCGGACAGGCGGGCCTTGAAGCCCCCAGGTATCCAGCGCAGCAGCAGGAAAACCGCCAGCGGCACCGCGAAGACGATGCCTATCGCCATGCCGATCAGCCGGTGCAGCCACTCCCAGAAAAAAATGCCCTTGAACGCGGCAAGGTCCATGCCGGCATTGACCAGCCGCCCCTGCGGGCTTGCCTGATACGCCGCGAACATCGCGTGCCATTGCACAGCGGTATGCGGCGGGATCATGCCGCCGACCGGGTTCCAGTGAACGATCGACAGCCCCGACTCGGTCAGCCGGGTGATGCCGCCGACAACGACCATGATGAACACAAGAAACGCGGTGGCGAACAGCCATGCAGCGATCGCGCGGGGGCGCGGCTGTGCAGTTGCCAGCGCGCGCGCTGGCAACTGCGAGACCGCCGGGACGGCTGGACTGAGCGTCGACATGCGCGCGATATGCGCGCTGTCGACCGTTACGCCAAGGGGCCAGCGTGCCGCGGCGGCGTTGGTTCGTCCTGCTTCGACCGCGGTGCCGGCCCGGTAGCGCAGCTACTCGTCGCCAAACTTGCCACCTGCCATGTTACGTTATATCACGTCTGCATGTCCTCGCGTCCCGCAGCATGGCTCGACCGGTCGGCGCTGACCTTGTCGGGGCTGTGCCTCGTGCATTGCCTGGCCGGCAGCGTGCTGCTGGCGGTTGCGTCGGTCGGCGGCGGCTTTTTCAGCCACGAGCTGCATGCCGTCGGGCTCGCGCTGGCGTTGCCGCTTGCAGTTTTCGCGCTGTGGCGCGGTGCACGGCGGCATGGCCGCCGCGCCGTGCTGGTGCTTGGCGGCTGCGGCGTCAGCCTGATGGCGGCGTCGTTGGCCGTCGGCCACGGCAGCAGCGAGACCATGCTTTCGGTCACCGGTGTCAGCCTGCTCGCCGCCGCGCACCTGCTCAATCTGCGCTGGTCGCGCAACCATGCGCACTGAAGATGATGCACGCTGATCTGACCACGCGTCCGCACGACCATCGCCACCGTGCCGGGGCATCGCTGGTCGAGGCGGCGCAGGCGGCGCTGGTCAAGGCGGGCGAGCAATGGACGGGGATGCGCGCCGCGGTATTCGAGGTGCTGACCAGGTTCGACCAGCCCGCCAGCGCCTACGACATCACCGACGCGGTATCAAAGCTGCTCGGGCGGCGGATTGCGGCGAACAGCATCTACCGTATCCTCGACCTGTTCGTGGCGAACAACGTCGCGCTTCGGGTGGAAAGCCGCAACGCCTATCTCGCCAACGCGCATCCCGAATGCCAGCATGACTGCATCTTCCTGGTGTGCGACGATTGCGGGCGCGCGACCCACATCGACGACGACGGGGTGGCGGCCCGCGTCCGTGCCACGGCGACGCAGGCGGGCTTCATGGCGCTGCGCCCGATCATCGAGGTGCGTGGCAAATGTGCCACCTGCGCGCGCCATCTGTAGCGCAGCGGAGCCGCCGCCAATCGACAAGCGTTAAGCGCTTCGCTACGGCAGAACGACGTTGTTGATAACAGACAGGTCCGATTGGTGACGCAACGCCCCGACACTCCGCTGCTTGATACTGTTAATACTCCCCACGATCTTCGCCGCCTCGAGCATGGCGATCTGCGCCAGGTGGCGCACGAACTGCGCGCCGAACTGATCGACGCGGTCAGCACCACCGGCGGACATCTCGGCGCCGGGCTCGGTGTCGTCGAGTTGTCGGTGGCACTGCATTATGTGTTCAACACGCCCGAGGACCGGCTGATCTGGGACGTCGGCCACCAGGCCTATCCGCACAAGATCCTGACCGGGCGGCGCGACCGCATCCGGACGCTGCGGATGCCGGGGGGACTGTCGGGTTTCACCCGCCGTAGCGAGAGCGAGTACGACCCGTTCGGCGCGGCGCACAGCTCGACGTCGATCTCGGCGGCACTCGGCTTTGCGGTGGCGAACAAGCTGTCGGGCGCGCCGGGCAAGGCGATCGCGGTGATCGGCGACGGCGCGATGTCGGCGGGCATGGCCTATGAGGCGATGAACAACGCGCAGGCCGCGGGGAACCGGCTGGTCGTCGTGCTCAACGACAACGACATGTCGATCGCGCCGCCGGTCGGGGCGCTGTCGGCGTATCTGGCGCGCATCTACTCGTCGCGCTCGTTCCTCGAGTTGCGCGACGCGGTCAAGCAGCTCGCCAAGCGCACGCTCGGCACCAACATGCAGCGCACCGCCAAGCGCGCCGAGGAATATTTCCGCACGCTGGCAACCGGCGGCACCTTGTTCGAGGAGCTCGGTTTCTACTACGTCGGCCCGATCGACGGGCACAACCTCGAGCATCTCGTGCCGGTGCTCGAGAATATCCGCGACGCCGCCGAGGGCCCGATCCTCGTTCATGTCGTGACGCAGAAGGGCAAGGGCTACGGCCCGGCCGAAGCGGCTGCCGACAAGTATCATGGCGTCCAGAAGTTCGACGTCATCACCGGCGCGCAGGTCAAGTCGAAGGCCGGCCCGCCGCAGTATCAGAACGTCTTCGCGCAGGCGCTGGTCGCCGAAGCCGCGCACGACGACAAGATCGTCGCGATCACCGCCGCGATGCCGTCGGGGACCGGGCTCGACAAGTTTCAGAAGGCGTACCCCGATCGCACCTTCGACGTCGGCATCGCCGAGCAGCATGCGGTGACGTTCGCGGCGGGACTGGCGGCGCAAGGCTACAAGCCGTTCGCGGCGATTTACTCGACCTTCCTGCAGCGCGCCTATGACCAGGTTGTCCACGACGTCGCGATCCAGAACCTGCCGGTGCGCTTCGCCATCGACCGCGCCGGGCTCGTCGGAGCCGATGGTGCGACGCACGCCGGGTCGTTCGACGTGACCTACCTGTCGACGCTGCCGAACTTCGTCGTCATGGCGGCGGCGGACGAGGCCGAGCTCAGCGACATGGTGCACACGATGGCGCTGCACGACAGCGGCCCGAGTGCGGTGCGCTATCCGCGCGGCGAAGGTACCGGCATCGCTATTCCGGCCGAGCGTACCCGGCTCGAGATCGGCAAAGGGCGGATCGTCCGCGAGGGCAAGACCGTCGCCATCCTGTCGCTGGGCTGCCGTCTGGCCGAAGCGCTCGCCGCTGCCGATGACCTCGACGCGCGCGGGCTGTCGACGACGGTCGCCGACCTGCGCTTCGCCAAGCCGCTCGACCACGCGCTGATCCGCAGGCTGGCGCTCAGCCACGACGTGCTGGTCACCATCGAGGAAGGTGCGATCGGCGGCTTCGGCGCGCACGTGCTGACGTGGCTCAGCGACGAAGGACTGACCGACAACGGCCTGAAGATCCGCACGATGCGGCTGCCCGACCTGTTCCAGGAGCATGACGGCCCGATCGCGCAGTACGCCACCGCCGGGCTCGACGCGCCGCATATCGTCGACACGGTGCTGAGCGCGCTGCAGCACAACAGCGTCGGGCTGATCGAGGGCGCGCGGGCTTAATTGTCAGGCTCAAGTGTCGCCGCGAGTTCGATCTTCTAAAATGAAGCACTGGCCTACCCAAGCCGCTTAAGGTATATACGTTTGACAACGTATAAACGGAGATGGCTGTGCAGGTTGCGAGATGGGGTAACAGCCTTGCTGTTCGGGTGCCCGCGTCGGTAGTTAAAACGCTCAATCTCAAAGAAGGCGACGAGGTGAGGTTGCTCGCTGCCGATGGGAAGACCGACCTAATTCTGCAAACGCGCGATGACCGCCTGGCGATGCTCGAGCGGCTACGGAAGTTCAGCGGTCGCTTCCCTGAAGGTTGGAAGTTTGATCGCGAGGAGGGGAATGCAAGGTAGCTTTTTCGATAGCAATATTGTGCTGTATTCGTTCGGACCTGACGATACCAAAGCAGTAGCTGCCAGATCACTCCTGGCAGACTGCGGGGTGATCAGTGTTCAGGTGCTCAACGAGGTCGTCAATGTGGGGCGCCGCAAACTTCTTCTGGACTGGGATGAGATCAGGGAGATTGTCGAACCGCTTCGCTCATTTTTGACTATTGTCGACTTGACTATCCCTATGCATGTAAAGGGTCTCCAGCTCGCTCAACGATACCAATTTGCGATCTACGACAGCATGATCGTCGCAGCGGCGCTGGCTGCAAATTGCGATACACTCTGGTCGGAAGACATGCACGACGGGCTTGTTGTCGACGATAAGCTCACCATTCGCAATCCATTCGGGTGATCAAGACCCGCGCCGACCAGCGCCTCGTCGAGCTTGGGCTGGCCGAGTCCCGTACCCGCGCACAGGCGCTGATCCTCGCCGGCCTCGTCTACGCCGGCGACCGCCGTGTCGACAAAGCCGGGCAGACACTCGCTCCCGAAACGCCGCTCACCCTTAAGGGCCGCGACCATCCGTGGGTCTCGCGTGGCGGTGTTAAGCTCGCACACGGGCTCGACCACTTCGGCTGGGACGTCAACGATGTCATCGCGATCGACGTCGGTTCGTCGACCGGCGGGTTTACCGACGTGCTGCTCAGCCGCGGCGCGCGGCGGGTGTATGCGGTCGACAGCGGCACCAACCAGCTCGCGTGGAAGCTGCGCGAGGACGCTCGTGTGGTCGTGCTTGAGCAGACCAACGCGCGGTATCTTACCGATAAACAGGTTTCCGAGCCGGTCGACATCATCGTCTGCGACGCCAGCTTCATCGGTCTCGCCAAAGTGTTGTCGCGGCCGCTCGACTTCGCCGCACCCGGCGCGCGCTTGCTGGCGCTGATCAAGCCGCAGTTCGAGGCGGGTCCGGCCGAGGTGGGCAAGGGCGGCGTCGTCCGCGATGCCGCGGTCCACAGCCGCGTTTGCGATGACGTGGCCGCGTGGCTGGCAATGCAGCCGGGCTGGCGCGTGCTGGGCGTCACGCCGAGCCCGATTACCGGTCCCGAGGGCAATGTCGAGTTCCTGATCGCCGGCCAGCGCACCTGAGTGCGGCGTCAGAGCGTCTGTTCAATATCGACCGTCAGGCGTGATGCTGCTACTGCGCTCGATACGAATAGGAGTTTGGCATGCAGTCAGAGAACAAGATTTTCGAAGACATTTCCAAGGTCGCCACCGCGGCGATGGGAACAATGGCCGGTGTCGGCCGCGAGGTCGAGACGATGGTACGGGCGCGGGTGCGCGAGATGGTCGGCGGGCTCGACCTCGTCGAACGCGAGGAGTTCGAGGCGGTCAAGGCGATGGCGGCAACCGCCCGCGCCGAGGTCGAGGCGCTGAAGGCCGAGATCGCGGCGATGAAGGGCAGCGCGACCGTTGCGTAACTACATACAACAGTTAGTGGCTATCGGCCGTCGCCGCCTTGCTATGCACCACCACTGCTGGCACAAAGGTGATGCGTTGAATGCAGGGAGCCGGGCCGCATGACCCAACTCGATATCGACTTTCAACCGGCCCCCGCAGCACCGATCGACATGCTCGAGCATTATTTCAGCGCCCATGGCTGGGCGTTCGAGCGCAGCGGCGACGAGGAAATTACCGCGAGCGCGGCGGGAACCTGGGCGACATACCAGCTGCGCGCGCTGTGGCGCGAGGACGAGCGCGTGCTACAGCTGATCGCCATGCCCGACATCCGCGTGCCCGAGCCGAAGCGGCTGGCGATGTACGAGACGCTGGGGCTGATCAACGAGCAGCTGTGGATCGGCCATTTCGAGATGTGGGCAGCCGATGGGACGTTGCTGTTCCGTCACGCGACGCTGCTCGACAGCGACGACGATGAGGAGGACATCGACCTGACGCTCGGGCAGGCCGAGATGCTCGTCGATGCCGCGATCGACGAATGCGAGCGCTTCTATCCGGTTTTCCAGTTCGTGCTGTGGGCGGGCAAATCGCCAGCCGAGGCGATCGAGGCGGCGCTGCTCGATACCGTCGGCGAGGCGTGACCGGGATAGCCGGGCCGGTCTGGCTGGTCGGATGCGGCGCGATGGGCAGCGCGTTGCTGTCGCGCTGGCAGGCGGCCGGCATCGACATCACCGTGATCGATCCGGCGTTTTCCGGCGCGCCAACGTCGCCGCCGGAAGAAGTACCGGCGGTCGTCGTGCTCGCCGTCAAGCCGCAGGTTTGGAAGACCGTGGTTGCCCCGTTTAGCCAGGTCGACGCGCTGGTGGTGTCAGTCATGGCAGGTATATCGTGCGCCGCGCTGGCCGCCGAACTGCCGCGCGCGCGCGTAATCCGGACAATCCCAAACCTTGCCTCCCGCCTAGGTGAAGGGGTCACCGCGTTGTATGCAGACAGCGGCCAGCGCACCGACCGCGAAACCGCGGCCGCGTTGATGAGCGCAGCAGGGATGTGCGTGTGGCTCGACCGCGAAGCCGATTTCGATGCGGTCACTGCGGTGTCGGGATCCGGTCCGGCGTACGTGTTCGCCTTCGTCGAGGCACTCGCTGCCGCAGGTGTCGCCGCGGGCCTTTCGCCCGCCCTGAGCGCGCAGCTTGCCTTGCGCACAGTTACAGGCGCGGCGGCACTGCTGGCGCTACCCGGTGCCTCGCCAACATCGCTGCGCGAGGCCGTCAGTAGTCCGGGCGGCACGACACTGGCTGGCCTGGAAGTGCTGCAAGCCGAGCTGCCCGCGTTGCTGCGTGCCACCGTCGCAGCTGCGCAAAGCCGCTCGCGCGAGTTGAGCGCGATCGGGTAGGAGAAGTCATGAACGCACTCGATGCCTGGCTGGAAGTCATCGGCCGCGACGGCTGGGCCGAAGCGCGACTCGGCGCGGTCGTCGAACTTGCCGGGGCCAGCGCCACCACTGTTGCCGCGGAGTTGCCTGATCGGTGGGCCGCGCTGCAGCGCTACGGCGAACACCTCGACCGCGCCGCGCTGGCCGAGGCGGCGAGCCATTCGGCCAGCAGCACCCGCGACCGGTTGTTCGCGATGCTCATGGAGCGTTTCGATGCCGCGCAGGACCAGCGTCCAGCAGCGCAGGCGCTGGCTTCGACGGCGCGGCGTGATCCGGGCCTGGCGTTGTTCATGCTGGCGACGCTCGGGCTGTCGATCGCGCGCATCGCCGATGCTGCCGGGGTGCAGACAACCGGCTGGTTCGGCCCGGCGCGTGTGCAGGCGCTGACCTTGCTGTACCTGCAAGTCAGCCGGACGTGGCTTGAGGACGAAAGCGCCGATCTCGCTTCGACGATGAAGGAACTCGACTCGCAACTGGCGCGCGCCGAGAGCTTTGCGAACTACTTCGCGCGTGGCCGTGATAACCCCGGCATCGACGCCGTGCCCGACGCCGACAGCGTCATAGCTGCTGAAGTGCCTCGATCAGCGGGCGATCCGGCGCTGGGATGAGCCCGGTCAGCACCGTCCAGAACCCGGTCACCGCCGACTGGCCAGCGACCGAGTAGGCCCGCGCCATGCCGTCACGCAGCTCCTCGAACAGCGCCGCTTCGAGCGCCGCGCCCGTCTTGGTCAACCGCAACAGCCGCTGCCGGCGGTCGCGCTCGCCGACGATCAGGTCGACATGACCCTGCTCCTGGAGATCGGCAAGCACTCGACTGAGTGATTGCTTGGTGATGCCGAGCAGCCGCAGCAACTCGCTGACCGGCATGTCGGGACGCCGGGCAATGAAGTACAGCGCCCGATGGTGGGCGCGCCCCAAACCGCGCGCGCGCAGCAACTCGTCGGCTCCGCGGATCATGTTGGCGTAGCCGAAGTAGAGCAGCTCGATGCCACGGCGCAGTTCGGTCTCGCGCAGGAACAGCGCCGATGCGCCCGACGGTGGCGAGATTGCGGCAACCATGTTGACGTATTTACCATAGGAAGTTACCAGCGACAAGGATTGCTTGAACGATAATTGCAACATGGATGGAAGTATGACACCGCCGACGTTCGACGACCGCGACGGTTTCATCTGGCACGATGGCGAGCTGGTCGCGTGGCGTGATGCTCGCGTCCATGTCCTGACCCATGCGATGCACTATGCCAGCGCCGTGTTCGAGGGCGCGCGCTGCTATAACGGCCGGGTGTTCGCGCTCGAGCAGCATTGCGAGCGGTTGATCAACTCGGCACGGCTGCTCGGCTTTACATTGCCGTGGTCGCTGGCGGAGATTGCCGCAGCGGTCGATGCAACCGTTGCCGCCAACAAGCTGACCGACTGTTATGTGCGCCCGATCGCCTGGCGCGGTTCGGAGCAGATGGGCGTCGCCGCGCAGCTTACGAAGCCGCATCTGGCGATCGCGGCGTGGGAGTGGGGCGCGTACTTCGGCGAGGAAGCGCTCGACAAAGGCTTGCGGCTGAACATTGCGCAGTGGCGGCGGCCGGCACCATACACCGCACCGACCAAGTCCAAGGCAGCGGGGCTGTACATGATCTGCACGCTGTCGAAGCACGCCGCTACCGACGCCGGGTATGACGACGCGCTGATGCTCGACTGGCGGGGGCAGGTGGCGGAGTCTACGGGCGCGAACGTCTTCTTCCTTAAAGACGGCGTGCTGCATACGCCGACGCCGGACTGCTTCCTCGACGGCATTACCCGGCGAACGGTGATCGGTCTCGCTCAACAGCGAGGGATCGAGGTCGTTGAACGCGTAATCTGGCCCGAGGAACTGGAGCAGTTCGAGCAAGCATTCCTGACCGGCAGCGCCGCCGAAGTGACGCCTTTGGCGGAGATCGGTCCGTGGCGGTTCGAGGTCGGCGCGCTGACCAGGCAGCTTGCGGCGGACTACCGGTTGCTGGTGCGCGGCGGTTAACTGCGATGAAAGGTGGCAAAGCGACGACAGCGTCCACCCTCGATCACGCGTTTGACCAATATACCGGTTAAGAGAAAACCTTGAAGTAATAACCGTGCGTTACACTCAATGGCCAGTGAAGGACGGAGCTCAACAATGTCGGGCATGAGAAGGGCCGGCGTGCTGCTTGCGTGCACCGGGGCGTTGTGGGTGTTCCCTTCGTTCGGTACGCACGGCATGGGGACGTTGCGGCAGGCGTATAGCCACACCGACCGGCAGCTGTTTGTCGACGATGGGGCGGCGCAGCGCGGCGAGACGCTGCTGCGCTCGGTCGACCGGCGGATGGACGCGATCATCACCAACGGCCGATAACCGTCGGCCTAAACCAGCAGCCAGCGCCGTCCAGCAAGCGCTCGCGCCTGTAAGCCATTCCGCATGTCCCCGGCGTGTTGCCGGACACCTTCCCGACCGCGAGCGTTCAACGCTGGCGTGAGCGCCGATAGTCTGCCGATCGTGGTGCATCGCGTCCTAGTGTTGAAGCCGAGGACCACCCGCGGATGACCGTTGTCGATTTGCTGCTCGGCCGCCGGCTGTCGAACCGCGAGCAGGGTACGCAGAAGATCGGCTGGTTCGAGGCGGTTCCGGCGATGGGCCTCGACGGGCTCGGTTCGGCGTCGTACGGCCCCGAAGCCGCGCTGACCGTGCTGATCCCGCTCGGCGCCGCCAGCCTGAGCTGGGTGGCACCGGTAACCGCACCGATCGTGCTGCTGCTGATCGTGCTTTACCTGTCGTACCGGCAGACCGTCGTCGCCTACCCGTCGAACGGCGGCGCGTACACGGTTGCCAAGGAGAACCTCGGGCGCAACGCCAGCCTGCTCGCGGCGGCGGCGCTGATGATCGACTATGTCCTGAACGTCGCGGTCGGCATTTCGGCGGGTGTCGGCGCGCTAACCTCATCTGTTCCGGCGCTGGCCCCGTACACGCTGGCGCTGTGCCTTGGCATCCTGCTGCTGGTGACGCTCGCCAACCTGCGTGGCACGGCGGAGGCCGGGTTGCTGTTCGCGCTGCCGACCTACACCTTCATGCTGTCGTTCCTCGGACTGATCGGCGTCGGGCTGTGGCGCGTGGCGGCGAGCGGCGGCCACCCGCACGCCGTCGTCGCACCGCCGCCCCTCGGCCATGCTAGCGAAACCATCGGCCTGTGGCTGCTGATGCGCGCCTTTGCGGCCGGGTGTACCGCGATGACCGGGGTCGAGGCGGTGTCGAACGGCGTCGGCGCGTTCCGTGAGCCGGTCGTCGCCAACGCCCACCGGACGCTGACCATCATCTGTGCGACGCTCGGGCTGCTGCTCGCCGGCATTGCCTGGATCGCGCATTCCTATGGCCTCGGCGCGATGGACCAGACGCAGCCCGGCTATCAAAGCCTGCTATCGCAATTGACCGGGGCCATCGCCGGGCGCGGGATCCACGCATACCACACCGAAGGGGCGGGTGGCGGC
>CAXTTR010000022.1:0-2747 GCA_964247215.1 uncultured Sphingomonadaceae bacterium | reverse complement strand
ATCATCTACTACATCGCCATGGCCAGCCTGCTCGCCGTGCTGGCGCTGTCGGCGAACACCAGCTTCGTCGGGTTCCCGCGGCTGTGCAAGCTCGTCGCCGAGGACGGCTTCCTGCCGCGCAGCTTCGCCGTCGCCGACCGGCGGCTGGTATTCTCCGTCGGCGTCGGCTTCCTGACCGTGACGGCCGGCGGGCTGCTCATCGCATTCGGCGGCATCACCGACCGGCTGATCCCGCTGTTTGCCATCGGCGCGTTCCTGACCTTCACGCTGAGCCAGACCGGCATGGTCGGCCATTGGCGCAAGCAGGGCGGCAATCACGGCCGCCTGCTGATCAACGGCGTCGGCGCGGTAACCACCATCGCCGCGCTCGCCGTCATCCTGACCGCGAAGTTCCTCGAGGGCGCATGGATCGTCGTCATCGCCATTCCCGCGACGATCCTGCTGTTGCGCGCCATCCGCCGCTACTACGACCGCGAGGACGCGCAGTTCGCCGCGAGCGGGCCGTTCCAGCTTGGCGAGACCGCGCCGCCGACGGTGCTCGTCGCCATCGAGCATCGCAACCGCATCAGCGACCGCGCGCTGGCCTTCGCCATGACGCTGTCACCCGACGTCATCGCGGTCCACCTGCTCCGCCTCGACGGCCCCGAGTGCGAGGACGACGGCGCGGCGCTCAAGGCCCGCTGGCACCGCGAAGTCGCGACGCCGCTCGCCGCCGCCGGGCAGAAACCGCCGAAACTGATTCTGCTGCCCGCGCCGTACCGCACCATCCACGAGCCCTTGCTGGCCTTCATCGAGCGGCTGGACGCCGATACGCCGGGGCGGTCGGTGGCAATCCTCATCCCCGAACTCGTCCTGCACCACTGGTGGGAGCGCATCCTGCACCAGCGCCGCGCCGACCACCTGCGCGCCGCGCTGCTCGAGCATGGCAACGACCGGCTGAACGTGATCATCTCACCGTGGCGGGGCTGAGCTGACGACCCGGCGCGCTGCAAGCCGCGCGCCGGGGCTCATCTCACACCGCGGCCGCGCGCGTCGCCCGCCGCCGCACCGTGCCGCCGACCAGCGCGAAGCCGGTCAGCATCAGCGCCCAGCTGGTGGGCTCGGGGACGCCGCCAACGGCACCCGCCGCCAGCTGGCCGCGAATTTCGCCATCGGGATAAGCGAGCGAGTGGATGTTGAGGTACGCCAGCCCGTTGTTGAGCCCGTTGATCAGGCCAGCGCGGGCACCCGCGGCGGTACCGCCGTAAGCCGCAAGAAAGTCCGGCGTGTACGTCGATGCCTGTGTCAGGTCATAGGTGCCGCTGATCACGCCGGAGATAAGTCCGGTCGTTGGTACGTTCGCCGGTAGCGTGAACTCGACCGCGATCGGCGCATTGCCCCGGGCGTTGACGCAGCAATGGACGTGTGCGCCGGTCAGCGCCGACGACAGGCTGGTGAACTTCATCAGGATCGTGAAGCTGTTCATGTCGGTCGCCAGCGTCAGCAGGCCGGTGCCCGAGGCGCTGCTCTCCTGCGGCGGAACCTGGTTGAGCGAACTCAACGTTGTCGTGTAGGTAACCGCCACCGCTGGCACTGCTGCCAGCGCCGCGACAGCAAGGCTGGCCATGGCAGCCGACTTGGCGGCCACCTGGGTTAATCTGATCATTTAAGCTACTCCAACTGTTCGGGATGGCCCCCCGCTGCCCTGATAACCGTCCCGCCCGGCCAGACAATAGCGTGCTGCGAAAAACAGGTCAGGCATCACGTATTTGCGACGTTGCGCAGGCGGAAGTTACCTTAGGCGAAAACCGGCCGGGTGACCGCTGTGGCTTGCAACCAGGTTCGGCTGGCCTCGCCGGCAGGATAATTCTAGTCGACCCAGCGCTCGAAAGATCGTGAAGGTCGCGACCCGTCACCCCCCAGTCCGTGATCTTCCATGGAATTTTTGCCGTCGCCCGCCGCCGTAGCAGTAACCTCGCCGGCCGTCGCCCGCGGCTTGGTCACGCGCTCGGTTTCGGCAGACGGTGCGTCAGGAGGCGTGAACGGCATCCCCGGCTCGCCCGGATCGCCATCGAGTTCGGCGGCTTCGCGCATCGCCAGCACCGCGTTGACAACGGCCGCAACCCGCGCTTCGTCGAGTTTGCGGGCGTTGTAGATGAGCCCAGGCGTGTAATTGAACGGGTCGAGGTGCTGCAGCAGAAAGCGTGTCAGCCCCTCGTTATAGCGGCGATGCTCGCCGACCTTTTCGCCGTGGTGATAATGCGGCACCGCGACGCCGTGCACCGCCCGGCTGAATGCACCTTCGGACAGCAGCCGCACCGCCGTCGTCAGCGCGGCGTTCCACGCCTCGCGGAACGCTTCCGCGTCGTCGCGTAGCCGCAGCGCATAGGCACTGTGGCTCGACATGCCGACCCGCGCCGCCGCATCGGTGACACACCCGCACGCCGCCAGCGCCTCGATAAAGTCGATCTGCCGCTCCGGCGTCCAGCCGTCATGCCGCGCGCGCACGGGGACGGGAGTGAAAGGCCGGGCCGGAACCGGAGCGAGCGGGAAGTGCGGGGTGTATGCCATAAGTCGGATGCCAACCGATATGGTACAGTGTAGGACTGTATTATTTCACCGCCCCTCTTGAAGAGGGAGGGGGAGCAGAAACCGAACCAGCTCTTGTTGAATTGTACTGAACTTCGTACATAGCTGTCATGAACTCGATTAGCTTCTCCGATGCCCGTGCCAATCTCAAGGCGACGATGGACCGCGTCGTTGCCGAC
>CAXTTR010000021.1:10775-16015 GCA_964247215.1 uncultured Sphingomonadaceae bacterium | reverse complement strand
CTTGACCGTCAGCATGTTGAGCGCCGCCTTGGACGCGCAATAGCCGGCATAGCCGACGCCCCAGAACAGCCCCGCCGGGTCGCCCGCCTCGGCGATCGAGCCCAGCCCGCTGCTCATCATCACGACGCGCGCGCCTCTGGCGGCGCGCAGCAGCGGCAGCAACGCCTGCGTCACCCGGAGCGGGCCGACGGTGTTCACCTCGAACATCGCGCGCACGTCCGCCACCGGCTCCTCGCTCGCGCGCGCCGGCGTCCCGATGCTGATGCCCGCGTTGTTCACCAGCACGTCCAGCGCGCCGACCTCGCCCGCCAGGCGATCCGCCGCGGCGTGGACGCTCGCATCGTCCGTCACGTCGAGCGTCAGCGCGCGGGCGTCGACGCCATCGCGGCGCAACCCGGCCGCCGCAGCCTCGCCACGCTCCTCATCGCGCGCGCCGATCCACACGGCGTAACCGCGCTCGCCGAGTTGGCGGGCGACGGCCAGGCCGATGCCCTTGTTGGCACCGGTGATCAGGACGGATGCGGGCATGGCGGTCTCCTACCCGCCATCTCGGCTGAACGCACCGCTCTCGCATCCGCGATCGTGCCATAGCTTTGCCCGATCCTGCCAAAGCGGCTTTCCTGTTTGCCGAGACATGCCTATTCTCGCATCCACGATGCTGTCGCAGCTGACCGCCCTAGCCGCCCGACACGGTTCCCCTTCAGGAGCGCCGACCGTCATGCCCCGGCTCATCGTGCGGAGCGCCGACGCCCCGACCGGCCCCGCCCCGGCGCTGTTCGAGCCCAAATTCTACCTGTTGCTACAAGGTGCGAAGCGGATGACGATCGGCGGGGACACGTTCCCATGCGGGCCGGGAACCTGCGCCGTCGCCGCGGTCGGCCTGCCGTTCGTCAGCGAGGTCACGCAGGCGTCCGCCGATCGGCCCTATCTCGGCGTCGAACTCAAGCTCGACCCGGGCATTATAACGGGCCTGCTGCTTGATGTGCCTGATCATGCCGACCGACCGTGCCGCTCTATCACGATCGCAACTGTCGACGCCGGCATCGCGGAACCGCTTGGAAGGCTGTTGCGGCTGCTGGATGCACCCGGCGATCTGGCGGTCCTCGGCCCGCAGGTCGAGCGCGAATTGTGTTACCGGCTGCTGGGAGGGCCGATGGGCGGGACGTTGCGCCAGATCGGCCGGGGCAACACCCGCTTCGCCCAGATCAGGCAGGCGGCCGAGTGGATCAGCGCCAGCGCCGACAAGCCGATGCGGGTGGAGCGGCTCGCCGCCTCGGTCGGGATGAGCGTCACCTCGTTTCACCGCCATTTCAAGGCGGTCACCTCGCACAGTCCGCTCGCCTATCAGCGTCACATCCGGCTGCTCGACGCACGGCGACGGCTCGCGTCGGGGACGGTCGGGGTCACGGAAACAGCATTCGCGACCGGCTACGCCAGCGCGCCCCAGTTCAGCCGCGAGTATAAGCGCGCGTTCGGCGTGCCCCCGGCGCACGATGCCGCATCCCTACGGGAGTAGATCCAAACATCCGAACATGACAACGGCTTTCCCGCCGATCCGCCGATCCAGCCGACGGGCAACGGGGTCACCGACATGGAGATCGCAAAACTTCAGGCGGCCGTCGAGGACAGCGCCGAAGACCCTTCGATCGAGACGCCGATCCCGAATGACGAGCCTATGAAGACCCATGCTTGACGCCAGGCGGCCACGCGCACGAGCTGGGAGCCGATGCCGCCCCTTGGCGCGGGGGGCGGCAGGCCACATAACGCGCGGCCATGAACGCCGTCGAGATCGAAGAAGCCGTGTCCGCGCTCGCCGCCGAGCCGTTCGACGCCGGGGAGTTCCCCTACCGGTTCCTCGCCGCGTTCGGCAACAAGGAGACGACGATCAAGCGGCTGCGCTCCGGCCAGTCGAACGCGTCGGACGTGCCGGGCGGGGTGCTCCAGCGGAACAACATCCACCTCGCCGTCGCCCCCGCGGGCGGGGTGGCCGCGACGCTGGAGGCGTTGCGGGACAGCCCCAAGACCGGCTCCGCCCGCGCCAAGTTCATCCTGGCGACCGACGGCGTGACTGTGGAGGCGGAGGACCTCGTCTCGGGCGACCCGCTCGCCTGCGACTACCGCGACCTCGCCCGCGCGTTCGGCTTTTTCCTGCCGCTGGCGGGCAGCTCCACGGTCAAGGAGATCAAGAACAACCCCGTCGACATCAAGGCGACCAGGCGGCTCAACAAGCTGTACCTCGAGCTGCTCCGGGACAATCCCGACTGGGCCACCGCCGAGCGCCGCCACCAGCTCAACCAGTTCATGGCGCGGCTGATCTTCTGCTTCTTCGCCGAAGACACCGGCATCTTCCGCACCGACCAGTTCACCGCCACGATCAGCCGGTTCACCGAGGCGGGGCACGGCACCGGGCCGGATCAATGGGGCAACACGCACGAGGTGCTCGCCGAGCTGTTCCGCGCGATGGACACCCGCCCGCAGGAGCGGCAGGCGGCGGGGATCAAGAGCTGGGCCGACGTCTTCCCCTACGTCAACGGCGGCCTGTTCACCCATGCGACCGAGTGCCCGCGCTTCAGCCGCGTCGCCCGCGCGTACCTGCTGCGCGCGGGCGAGCTCGACTGGAAGGAGATCAACCCCGACATCTTCGGCTCGATGATCCAGGCGGTCGCCGACGATGGCGAGCGCGGCGAGCTGGGGATGCACTATACCAGCGTGCCCAACATCCTGAAGGTGCTCAACCCGCTGTTCCTCGACGGGCTTCGCGAACAGCTGGACGCGGCGGGCGACAACCGGCGCAAGCTGATGAACCTGCGGCGTCGGCTGGCGGGCATCCGCGTGTTCGACCCCGCCTGCGGATCGGGCAATTTCCTCGTCATCGCCTATAAGCAGATGCGCGGCGTCGAGGCGGAGGTGGTGCGCCGGCTGGGCGACGACCAGCGGCGCAGCGTCGTCCCGCTGTCCAACTTCTACGGCATCGAGATCAAGGGCTTCGCCGCCGAGATCGCGCGGCTGGCGTTGCTGATCGCCGAGTTTCAGGCGGACTGCGTGTATCTCAGCCAGCAGGAGGCGCGCGCGATGGTGCTGCCGCTGCACCGCACGGGGCAGATCACCGTCGGCAACGCGCTGCGCGTCGACTGGCTGGAGGTGTGCCCGCCGGTGGCGAGGACGGTGGTGGCGGAGCATGACCTCGCCGGGCCGACGGGGCGGCTGGCGCTGGAGGAGAACGGTTTGGGGGAGGTGGAGGCGGAGACGTATATTTGCGGGAACCCGCCGTACAAGGGTGGCACCGAGCAAACGAACGAGCAGAAGCAAGATTTAGATCACGTCTATGCAGGCCGCTCATCGAGCTATCGCTCGCTCGACTATGTGACCAGCTGGTTTATCAAGTTCGCCGATTATAATCAGCATGTCCACGCTCATGGCTCTTTCGTCGCGACCAATTCAATATGCCAAGGCGAGCAAGTCGCGCGGTTGTGGCCGCTGCTGTTCTCGGCAGGACTGACCATCGGCTTCGCGCACACGGCTTTCAGATGGGCCAATTTGGCAAGCAACAAAGCGGCGGTCACGGTAATAGTGGTTGGCCTCGGGCCAGACCACCGTACTGATTGCTTGCTTTTCGAAATGGCGCCAGACGGGACTCCGCAGGTGCGGGCCGTGCCGCACATCAATGCTTACCTCGTTCCTGTCAGCAACGTGATCGTTGCAGCGGAAACAAACCCGTTAGCAGAGGCGCTTCCGCCGATGGTCAACGGCAACAAGCCAGTCGACGGTGGACAACTACTTCTCTCGGCTTCTGAGTATCACCTAGTCAGGCAGGACCGCCTTACAAGCGCCTTTCTTCGACCGTTTCTCGGGGCTGAGGATGCCATTAACGGCAGTTCACGTTTTGCTTGTGGGTCAGCGACGACCAAGTCAGCGTTGCAAAACAAATCCCCTTCATCGCGGGTCGATTAGCTGCGGTCGCTGCGATGCGATCAGCAAGCTCGAAACTCCTAACACGCGACGGAGCTAAGCGACCACATGCTTTTCAACAGGTGCGCCAACGCGGCGATGAACGAGTCTTCATTATTCCGAGACATTCTTCAGAAAGCCGAACTTACCTACCCGTGGCGCTCCAACCTCCAGGGGCCATAGTCGCGGATGGCGCATTCGCCCTCTACGATGCTCCCTTCTGGAGCATGGCGATAGTGGTATCTCGCCTCCATCTAATCTGGATTGCGACCGTCTGCGGTAAGATCAAAGCGGACTACCGCTACTCGAACACCCTCGGCTGGAACACCTTCCCCGTCCCCAGGCTCACCGAGGCGGACAAGGCGGACCTCACCCGCTGCGCCGAGGTTATCCTGCTCGCGCGCGAGGCGCATTTCCCCGCCACCATCGCCGACCTCTACGACCCCGAGGCGATGCCCCCCGACCTGCGCGCCGCGCATGAGGCGAACGACGAGACGCTGGAGCGCATCTACATCGGCCGCCGCTTCCGCAACGACACCGAGCGGCTGGAGAAGCTGTTCGAGATGTACGGCGCGATGACGGCTGCGGGGGTGGGGCAGGAGAAGAAGGTTGGCTCACGCAAAGCCGCAAAGACGCAAAGACGAAAGAAAGAAATTGCTGCCTGCGGCGCTGGTCACGCGAGGCCGCCCGCAGGGCAACAAATCTCTTCTTTCCCTTCTATCTTTGCGGCTTTGCGGCTTTGCGTGAGAATCACTTCTTCTTTACCCCTCACTCCACCCCGGAGCAAAGATGGACATCAACGACCTGGCCCGAACCACCGTCGACTGCGCATTCCATATCCATCGCGACCTCGGCCCCGGCCTGCTCGAATCGGTGTACGAAGCAGTCCTCGCCGGCGCGCTCGGGCAGCGCGGACTGGTCGTGGAGCGCCAAAAGCCGATCGACTTCACCTACGCCGGCATGACCTTCAGCGAAGGCTTCCGCGCCGATCTGGTCATCGACCGACGACTGATTGTAGAGCTCAAGTCCGTAGAACGGTTTGCGCCAGTCCACGCCAAACAGCTGCTCACCTACCTCCGGCTCTGCGACCAGCCGCTGGGTTTGCTGATCAACTTCGGCGCGGCGACGTTCAAGGAGGGCGTGAAGCGCGTGGTGAACGGTTATAGCGAAGGGTAGAAGAAGTTTCACGCAAAGCCGCAAAGCCGCAAAGATAGAAGGGAAGAAGGAGATTTGTTGCCCTGCGGGCGGCTAGGCGCACCAGCGCCGCAGGCAGCAACTACTTTCTTCTACCT
>CAXTTR010000021.1:0-10765 GCA_964247215.1 uncultured Sphingomonadaceae bacterium | reverse complement strand
CCTCTTCCCTCCCCCGCCTCCCCCGCTACAACCGACCCCGATGACCACCCCCACCCTCCCCGCCGTGTCGCTCCAGACCGCCCGCACCGGCGCCTCCACCCGCGCCGACGAGCGCGGGATGCGGCCGATGCAGGCGCGCGCCTACCAGCGACGCGGCGAGCAGTATCTGCTCATCAAGTCGCCGCCCGCCTCCGGCAAGTCGCGCGCGCTGATGTTCATCGCGCTCGACAAGGTGCATCATCAGGGCCTCCGCCAAGCGATCATCGTCGTCCCCGAACGCACGATCGGCGGCAGCTTCGCCGACGAGCCGCTGAGCGCCCACGGCTTCGAGCGCGACTGGACGGTCAAGCCGCAATGGAACCTGTGCAACACCCCCGGCGCGGACGACGTGCGGGTCGCGAAATCCAAGGTGGGGGCGGTGGCCGAGTTCCTCGCCTCGGGCGACGCGGCGCTGGTCTGCACCCACGCCACCTTCCGCTTAGCGGTCGACGAGCTCGGCATCGAAGCGTTCGACGACCGGCTGATCGCGGTGGACGAGTTCCACCATGTCAGCGCCAATCCCGACAACCGGCTGGGCAGCCAGCTCACCCGGCTGATCGCGCGGGGCAGCGCCCACATCGTCGCCATGACCGGCAGCTATTTCCGCGGCGACGCCGAAGCGGTGCTGGCCCCGGAGGACGAGGGCAGGTTCGAGACCGTCACCTACACCTATTACGAGCAGTTGAACGGCTACCAGCATCTCAAGACGCTCCAGATCGGCTATTCCTTCTACACCGGCCCGTATGTGGACAAGATCGGCGAGCTGCTCGATCCGGCGGTGAAGACCATCGTCCACATCCCCAACGTCAACGCGCGCGAGAGCCTCAAGGACAAGCATCGCGAGGTGGATGAGGTGATGGGGCACCTCGGCACCTGGCGCGGCACCGACGCGGCGACCGGCTTCCACCTGATCGAGACGGCGAACGGCCGGACGATCCGCGTCGCCGATCTGGTCGACGACGACCCCGCCAAGCGCGACCGCGTCGCCGCCGCGCTCAAGTCCCCTGCCGCCAAGGCGGACCGCGACTTCGTCGACGTGATCATCGCGCTCGGCATGGCGAAGGAGGGGTTCGACTGGATCTGGTGCGAGCACGCGCTGACCGTCGGCTATCGCTCCAGCCTGACCGAGATCATCCAGATCATCGGCCGCGCGACCCGCGACGCGCCGGGCAAGAGCGTGGCGCGCTTCACCAACCTGATCGCCGAACCAGACGCCGCCGGCGCGCTGGTGGTCGACGCGATCAACGACACGCTGAAGGCGATCGCGGCCAGCCTGTTGATGGAACAGGTGCTGGCGCCCCGCTTCGAGTTCACGCCCAAGGATGCGGGGCCCAAGGAGGGCTTCGACTATGGGACACGCGGCTATGTCGCGGGCGGGACCAATGTCGGCGTCAACGTGGAATGCGGGCAATACCATCTGGAGATCAAGGGGCTCGCCACGCCCAAGGGCCACGAGGCGCAGCGTATCTGCCGCGAGGACCTGACGGAGGTCGTCACCGCCTTCGTGCAGGACAGGACGGCGCTGGAGCGCGGGCTGTTCGATCCCGAGGTCGTGCCCGAGGAGCTCACCCAGGTCCGCATGGGCAAGATCGTCCGCGACCGCTACCCCGAGCTGACGGAGGCGGATCAGGAAGCGATACGCCAACATGCGGTCGCCGCGCTGGTGATCACGCAACAGGCGGCGAAGCTCTCGGTTGGCGACGGCGAGCCCAAGGCGCACACCGCCTTTATCGACGGCGTGCGGCGCTTCGCGATGGACGTGCGGGAGCTCGATATCGACCTGATCGACCGGGTGAACCCGTTCGACGCCGCGGTGGCCGTGCTCGCGCGCGCGATGGACGAGGGCACGCTTCGCCAGGTGCAGGCGACGATCAACGCCAAGAAGGTCAACCTGACGCACGAGGAAGCCCGCTCGTTGGCGCTGCGGGCGCTCGACTTTAAACGCGAGCGGGGTCGCCTGCCGTCGATCACCGCCCAGGATGCGTGGGAGCGGCGCATGGCGGAGGGTATCGCCTTCCTCCAGCGCCAGACGGCCGCCGCAAATGGCTGAGCTGAGCGATCTAGAGCTGCTGGACGCGCTGGGTGTCGAGGCCGCGCCGAAGAAGGCCCGTGCGCACACACCGCGCGAGGAGCGGGTTATCGCCGGGTTTGAGGACATCGTCCGCTTCGTCGAGGAGCACGGCCGCGCTCCGCAGCATGGCGAAGGGCGCGACATTTTCGAGCGGCTCTACGCCGTCCGCCTCGATCGTCTGCGCGATCAGGCCACTTGCCGCGAACTGCTGGCTGGTATGGACACGCGCGGCCTACTCGCCGCGCCCGCCGAGGAGGCCCCGTCGCCGGACTCGCTCGACGACGAGGCGCTGCTGGCCGAGCTCGGCGTCGCGGCGCCGCCTGCCGACGACATCACGACGCTACGCCATGTCACCTCGCGCAAGGAGCGGCGGGCTGCCGAGGAGGTCGCGAACCGGGAGCGCTGCCCAGACTTCGACCGCTTCCGACCGCTGTTTGAGGCGGTCGAGCGCGACCTGGCCAGCGGCACCCGCGAGGCGCGCCGCTTCGGCCGCGACGCGAGCATCGCAACCGGCGATTTCTTCGTCCTCGGCGGGCAGACGGCCTATGTCGCGGAGACCGGGAATCCCATCCGCGCGCCCAACGGAGAGGCCGACGCGCGGCTGCGTGTGGTTTACAGCAACGGCACCGAGAGCAACCTGCTCCGCCGCTCGTTGCAACGCGCGCTCTACAAGGACGAGGCCGGGCGCCGCCTGACCGAACCCGCCGCCGGCCCTCTGTTCGGCAACACAGCGGACGAGGACGATTTGGAGAGCGGCACCATCTATGTGCTGCGCAGCCGTTCGGACCACCCCATCGTAGCCGGGCACCGAGAACTGATCCACAAGGTGGGTGTCACCGGTGGCACGGTAGAGGCGCGCATCGCCGGCGCGGAGAACGACGCTACTTACCTGCTCGCGGGCGTAGACGTGGTTGGCACCTACAAGCTCTACAACATCAACCGCACGAAGCTGGAGCGGATTATCCACCGCGCGCTGGCGCCTGCGCAGCTGGACTTGGAGATCGCTGATCGCTTTGGTCGCCCCGTTCGTCCGCGCGAATGGTTCCTTGTGCCACTACAGATCGTCGACGAGGTTGTGGCTCGTGTTCAAGACGGATCGCTGGCGCAGGCAACTTATAACGTCAACAGTGGTCATCTTGAGATCGCCAGCTGATCAATGGTGCAAGTTGACCCAGAAAGCGACATTCAGCGCAGGTTTCCGGCTGGCCGAGATTTGCTATTCGTTCAGCTCAATCGGCCGGGTGCTGTTAATCTCTAATTGGCACTGCGAATTGGCATGGCTGCGCCATATCGGCTTCGTCTTGACGAGGGCTACGGTTGATAGCGTCGATCAGATCTGCACGTCCGGGCGAAACCTGATCGGCACCACACGCTGGTCCAAATAGCCCGTCGGCAATCCGGCGACCGCCTCGACGTCGCGCAGGTTCAACCCCAAGGAGGTCTCGATCTGGGATCTCGTGTGCACGCCGTGCTCAACTAGCATGCGCAGCCCCTCCGCGAGCACCGTGGGCCGGTTCACCGAGAACCGGTCGTCGAGCGGCTCGACCTTCCGGATCCTCTTCACGTTCATCTGCCGAAAAAGATAGGAGAACTGGTTGTCGGACAGCAGTCCCAGGTCCCGGCACCTGTATGCCATAGCCACAATTGAGACGCCCCAGCGGCCCTTCAGCGACGTGAAGTAGGCGAGGGAGCTCCCGAGCACCTCCCGGCTGAACGTGTCGCGGGGCAGCAGGAACGCGCTGGCAAAACGATGGGCCTGCTTCTCGATCATGTCGAGGTTGGCGCTGCTTACCTCGACGTCGGGATGAAGGAGGAGGTGACCCAATTCGTGGGCGAGGTTGAACAGGTCCCGCGGGCCGCTCACGACCTCGTCTGACAGAAGCACGATAGCCCGGCCCCCGATCCAGCAGCTCACGGCGTCCATGTCGGCGCAGTCCACCCGCTCCCTCACCAGCAAAATTCCGTGCGCCTCGAGCACGGCACCGAGGTTGCGGATTGGACCACGACCAAGCCCCCAGTGGTCGCGAAGCTTCTCCGCCGCGAACTCGATGTCATCCTCGTCGCCAGCCGCAACGTCGAACTCGAAGTCCGGAAAGTTGACGGTGGGCAGGTCAATGAAACGCTCGATCAGCGCGCCGATGTCGCCAGCCCACTGCATACGCCGGACTATCCGACGGCGATGATGCTGCTCCATCCGCTTCAGGCTGCGGAAGAACGGCGAGCGCGGCTCCCCGGCCCGCGGGGGGAGCGTCGTGAAAAACGAGATCGGCTGACCGGTGGTCCCGATGATCCGGCTCATGGTCTCGCCTGCCGGCGAGGCCTGCCCAGTCTCGAATTGCGCGACCGCTTGGCGCGAGACGCCGATGGCCTCGGCTAGCGCCTCGCCGCTAAGCCCCCGCGCCTCCCGCGCTTCGCGGATCCGTTCCGGAATCGGTTTTGCTCCAGCCGCAGCCGGAGTGGTGCCCTCGCTCACCATGCCTGATCCCCGGTCAGGAAGCCGTGCCGACGTCACCATCCTGCGC
Organism: uncultured Sphingomonadaceae bacterium; assembly: GCA_964247215.1. Lineage (GTDB taxonomy): Bacteria > Pseudomonadota > Alphaproteobacteria > Sphingomonadales > Sphingomonadaceae > Polymorphobacter_B. Next base: position 6,133 of record CAXTTR010000021.1, on the reverse strand, counting down.
GCGCAACGATTCCTCGATGTGCTCGCGGAAGCGAAGACGCACAGCCGCCGTCGGCGCAGCCTCAGAGACCTGCTTGGCTGCGCCGAGCCGGCGCAGGACGTTCGTGCGAGCAAGCCAAGAATTGCGTCCCGCCTCTGGCATGCCCCAGCACAGGTGCGTGAGTTCATGTCCCGAGGCGCCGAAGGTTAGCCAAGTGTAGAGCTCGCGCTCGACGAGCTCCCGGCGAATCGGCACCACCACCGATCCTAAAGCCAGCTCGAGCTGATTGCTCAGGCGCTGGTCCTGTCGAGTGGGCGTCTCCTCCGGAAACGCAGCGGGCCCCTCGGTCCGGCAGACGTGCGCTCGGAAGGCACCGGAACGCAGCTCGACCCAATGGCCGCCTCCGAGCGGCATGCGCGTCATCTCGGAGAGGAACGGGAGGTCCCCCGCCCGACAAGCCTCGTGCACATTGAACAGCACCGCGGCACGGCGGATGTGCCCGCGTATGTCAGCGCCGATCAGTGAATTCAGGAACGACTCGTGCTGCATCACGTCCGCCGATAAGGTGATTGACTGCGCGACGGTGCGCGCCAGCGCGGCGTCGGTGGCAGCCGGAAAGGCGCTGTCGAGCTCCTCCTGAAATGTCGTCATAGCAAACTCCCTATGCAAGCAGATTCCCAGAACCTCTGCTTCACGTCAAGTAGGGTTAGTTCGCATCTGCAGGTTAGGTGTTTGGAAGAACGGAGGTCGCGCCGCTCGGGCGGACCCGACTCACGGCCGGGCTCGAGGCCTGACACTCGATGAAGATGAGCGGGGCGGGAACCTACCTGACAAAGCAGCACACGCCACACTCAGCCTGCATCTTCGGCTAGGTCACGCCCGGGCTAAGCTCGCGGTCAGCCATGACCATACCGATGGGACTCAGTTCCGGCCGTTCGCGGCTTACTTCATCTTTCCACATTCAGCCTTTCGTTCAGATCAGCAGCCGCAGCCGCAGCCGATTGGCCTCCCCGGAAAAGCGGGGGGTGGGCGGCACCACGACCAAGCGGTGCCCGACCGAGCGGCGGCGGCACCCGCCAGGGCCGCAATGCAATGGAGGAGCCGAGCGTCGCCCGGCCTGCCGTTGCCGCGCGCGCCTAGCAGGGAGCGTCGACTACCCCCGCTTGACCGGGAGAGGCCACATCACGGCGCGCGACCGCACCGACCGGCGCGGCAACGCCCCGCCCCCACTAGCATCGGCCCTCCGCACGCCGGCGGATCACCGGGCAAGGTCGCCGATGCCCGGGGCCGGTTTCGGTCGGACCAGGGGCGTCGGCGGGCGCGCCCGGCCGCAGCGCGGCGCGGCGGGGCCGCGGAGCCGCGATCAGGCATCGCACACTGCCAGCCGCCCGCAGCCGGCAGTGTGCGTCACCGCTCCGCTCCTTACCGAACGGCATCCCGCCGATCGCGTCACGGGATCGTTACCGCCAGGCCGCGATCGGGGCAGGCCGAGCTAGGTGGCGCGGCATCGCCGCGTCATAGAGCGCGATCGGCCGCGACCAGCAGCCTAGGCGCTTAAGGCCTGCCAGCAGCCGATATGAAACTTGACCCCCGCTCAAGGGGCCAGGGCGGGAACGGCCGAGTTCGGACGATCGCGCTACATGGGGTGTCGTCGGCTTCTACGGCTCGCACCGGTCGACGGAGCGACACGGCAGCAAGCGCACGCACTCAGCGGTGGCGTGATCTCGATTTGGTGTCGCCGGTGAACAACTCGCGCTGCTGCGGACTGGTCGACCGGATCAGGCGGCGTTGCGTCCGATCGACGAGCTGCCGAATATCCTGGAAGGATTGGTAGAGAAGGCGGTATTCGTCGGACTGTCGATCGTCCGGATCACGCGACGAGCGAGGCACGAAGGTCATCACCTCGGGTAGAAGTTCGACGCACAGCGCCTCAGTGCTCACCGACATGACTTGCTGGAGCGCGACCGGATCGGAGGCCATCGCGCGATATTCGAAGACGTTGAGGTCGGATCGCGGCGACCCGAGCTGGCCGCGCGCCGGTTGGGCGTCGCGCACGAACCGCCGGCCAAGGCAATTGCTCGCGGTGAGGACGTTACTGTCGGCGAAGAGCGCGGCGCAGATGCCGAACCATAGGATCGCGGCGGGCGAACTATTGGCGAGTTCGCGGGCGGAACGCAGCATGTCGAACGATCCGTTGCCCGCGATGGCCAGCAGCAATCCCGCTAGGAAGGGCTCTTCTAGCCCGTCCGACCTGCCGGTCCCCATCCGTGCGACGAACCGATTGAAGGCGACGATCCTGTCTTCGCGTGGGGCGGCAAGGGTCTGTGCCAGCTCGATCCCCTTGACTGGATCCGCGCCGAGGCCGCCCAACCCTTCGAGCCCGTCGACCGTGATGCCGTCCCGCAACGCCGCTTGGAGGAATTTGGCGACCGTCCGCCCCGTCTCGTTATCGAAGTAGGACCCGCCATTGTCATCGCCCCGCGCCACCCCGTACAGCAGCGACCAGATCGCCGCGATCTCCATCGTGGCGGCCTGATCGCTCGGCAAGGTGCCGGAACGAAGCGCCAGCATCTCCCAGCCATCGGCCAGCCACGCCGTGGCGTTCGCCGCATAGCCGGCGAGGGCAGCGGTGCCCAAGGCGGCCGACAAGGTCATCTTGACCGCCACGAGTGGCAAGCGAGACAGATCGTCGGCCCGCGTCCGAGCCCGCACCGATCGCTCGGCGAGCGCGGCGCCGGCGACAAGGCGCGAGAAGGGTTCGATTATCTCCTCGGATAGCGCGCGCCGACCCGTGACGAACTCCGCCAGCTCGAGTGGGACGACATGGAAGAAGGCGGTCAGCGGTCGATAGGTGGCGATATAGGTCGCGGTGAACGCAAAAAACTCTTCGATGTCGCGGGTGGGGATCGCGAGCAGGGGACGGCCGCGGTGTTTACCGTCGCGCTCGTCCCATAGCAACGCCACCGGCCGCTCGGCGTCGCTCGGCGACGCAGCGCGGCGACGATCGTCGGCGGCGCCCGCACCGCCACCCCCGATCCAGTCGAGAAATTCATCGCGCGACAAAGTGGTGGAGGGGAAACGACTCACAAGAACAACTCATCGAGGGAGGGAGCCGGCGGCTTGGGCGACTGGCACGCGACCAGCCCCTTTTCGAAATAGCCCGGCAGGCTGCCCTCGTGATAGACCGAAAGCGACGTCTTGGTGCGCGTAATCGCGGTGTAGGTGAGGTTGCGCTGCGTCGGGAATTTTCGCAGTTTCTCGGCCGCGAGGATATGCACCGCGCGGAACTCGAGCCCCTTCGCGCCCATCGTCGTCGACAACACGACCATGCGGTCGGGAGAGAAGGAGGAGTAGGCGCCGGCGCGCTGGACATGCAGATCGCCGGCTATCGATGACAGTTCGAGCAGGGCTTGGACGTGATCGAGATCCTGGACTCGCGGACAGAACACCCCGATCATCTCGCCGGGATAGGCCTGCAACTGGGTTTCAATGCGAGGAATAGCCCTGGCGACCTGTTCATCAAGCGACAAATCGCCGAACGGATCGACTGTCGAGGGGAACGACGCCTCATCGTAATTCGATGTCGCTTCCAATCCTCGGGCGTCGTCGATGAGGTTCTTGACGCCGTCGGCGACCCGGCAGATCTTCAAACCATTGCGGTAGTGGGAGGTGAGCACCGAACGCTTGGCACCCATCGCGACCAGCTTGTCGAGCGCGCCGGTCTTGTCCGAGATCCGTTGGTCCTGGTCGCCGACGGCGAAGACACGATCGCCAAAGCGTCGGATCAGAGCGACTTCGTCCGCCGAGTAGTCCTGCGCTTCGTCGATCAATATGACATCGTGGACATTCTCGCGCAGCCCCTGGTTGGCGAGCGTAACGAGTTCGTCGTGCAACCGAGTTCGCGTATCCTCGAAATTCTGCCCTTCGGCGAAGTCGATGCCGTTTGCGCGCAGCAGCTCGGCGCCCCAGCGGACATAGGTCTGCACCTTGTCACTGGCGAAGGGATAATGTTGCGAACCAGTGGCGAGGAACTCGCGCAACACCCGCCCGAAGCTCAGCACGACGATGTTGGTGACGTTCTGGCGGTATAGATAGGTCGCGCGAAGCAGCAGCAAATTGGTCTTGCCGCATCCCGGCGGACCGACGACGAGATGATCCTCGCCAACCGACAGCGTGACGACCCGGCGCTGATCGGCGTCGAGATCCTTGGGATCGGTCCACCACGACGCTTCCACGCTATGACACCTCCAATTCGCTGAGATCCAGCGACTTCGGCCCCGCGACATTACCGTGGCTTTGCGCCTGATCGACGGCGAGATACATCGCCGTCTCGAGCAAGGTCGAGATGGCGGGGGTCGCCAAGATGCCGCGATAGCCCTCTATGGTGGCGAGATCGGCCGGTTGTGCGTCGACGCCGCCGAGCCATGCGCCGACGCGAACGACCACCGCCTGCGCCGCTTGGTCGAGAACCGACACGGTCAGCGCCAGGGTCAGGCCGATCAGCAAGCTCTGCTGCGCCGCTGGCCGGAACATCACGGTGACGCCGTCGCCGCCCGTCGGCATGCGCGTGATGATGAAGGGTGGGAAGGCGGCAGTGTTGGCGCTCCGCACGCGCCGCGCCTCGACCTTCACCAGATCGATGACGGCGTCGACGAGATCGGGTCCGCTCGACACCGGGGCCGGTTCGGGAACCGCGGCAACCTGGCTGACGATCGAACGGCGGGTGACGCGCTCGCGCGCGGCGGCCCCGGCGGTGGTCTTGACGGGAGGACGGAACGACTCCCAGCCGACCAGCGCGACGCGCGTCTCCGGGTCCTTGATCAGCGCGGCCTTGCACGCCTCGACCAAGTAGGACGGCACCGTCGTGCTGATGACTGAAGGCTGATCGTATTGCACCGCCATCACCAGACGCGCGTAGGGGTTTTCGAAGTCCTGAAACAGCGGACGCCGCATGATCAGATCGTGCAGGACGCCGCCAATCTGATAGAGCGACAAGGCGCGCCAGCCCTCGATCGTATCCTGCTCGGTGCGCAACAGGAATTCCGGCGAGCTATATTGCAAGGTGCCGACGAAGGACTGGATGCCGTCATCGGTCACGCCGACCTCGCCGACCGGCTTCAAGACGCCAAAGTCGAGCAGGACCAGCCGGGTATAGTCGTCGAGGATGACGATGTTGGCGGGCTTGATGTCCCGGTGCGCCAAGGAGAGCGTCTCGAGATACGCGCAGCACGAGGCGAGCTGCTCGATCAGCATGGGGATGTTTGCCTCGGGCACGGCGGCGAGGCATTTCTGCAAGCTGGGCCCGGGCAAGTACGCCATGACGATGAAGTGATTGCCGGTCGCGGCGTCGAACCCGCCGTCGAGGATCTCGACCATGTTTGGGTGGGCGCGGCCGATCAGCGTCAGCTCACGATCGATCCGCGCCAGCTGCGTCTTGTCGCCGTAGCGCTCGATCAGTTCGTCGTCGAAGATCTTTAGGGCGACCGTCTGGCCGGCGCGGGCAGCTTTGAACACCGCGGCGGATTTGCCGAAATCGATCAGCGCCTCGATCGTGCAGCCGCCGACCTCCTTGCCGCGAAGGTCATGCTCCCAGGTCTCGGCCTTGACCTTGTCCATCGTCCCTCGCGGTCGCTTTCAGTCCACCATAGCAGACGAGATGCAGGCTAAGCGAGTCGGGTGCCACGCTCGCGAACCCCCATCGAGGCGGCCGACCCGCTGAGCCCCGCCGCCCCCACCTGTTGCTCGGGCGCATACTTCGCTAGAACATTTCCGTGCGCGATCGCCTAGCGCCGGATCGCTGCCGAGAATGCCGGAGCCTGGCCGCAACGTGGCGACCATCCAAGGCTTCGCGTCTCACGGGTTGATCGCAACTCACTGTCGTTGGAAAAGGGGTCCGGTCGAACGAACGGCAGCTTTCCGAATGGGCGCGAGCGGACTAAACGGCAAATATAAGTCGCTTAACTGCCGTGACCTTCCAGAAGAACGAATGGGCAACATCGCCACGACGCTGCCCAAAAGGGGACAGGCCGCGTTCCACCATCCTCAGGTGCTTGAGCTTGAGGTTAGCGAGGTAACAGTCGAAGACGCCGGCGCCGCCCAGAGAACACGGCAAGTCTCCATCCCGACTAGACTAGAACAGAACGGAATCGATTAC
>CAXTTR010000020.1:0-16017 GCA_964247215.1 uncultured Sphingomonadaceae bacterium | reverse complement strand
GCTGACCGATCGCCACCGAGCGCAGACACGGACCGCCTCGCCGCGCTCGCGCCGGGGCGCACCGCTAGCGCGCCCGCGCGGCAGCTTGACCGGACGCCCGCCGAATGGATTCGACTCAGTCCCCGGCTCGGGACGCTGGCGGGCACTTTGTGCTGTGCGCCGTTCGAGCTCGCGCGGCGTCGTGGCGAGCGCCGCGCCGCCCGCCGGCTCGCGGCGGCGGACGGGACGCGACGGACGCCCCGGCGGCGGCTCGCGCACCGGACGGTCGCCGCCGCGAGGTGGCGGGCGGTCGTCACCGCCCGGCGGCGGGCGGTTACCCGGCGGACGGCCGCCGGTCGAACGTGGAGGTCTGGGCATGCTCGCCTGAGTGCGGCAGCGCAACGCTTTAGGCAAGCGTTGCGGCGCGTGACGCGAAGTCGTCGCTCAGCTGCCGCGCTTCACTTCATCAGGACGAGTTCCTCCGCCATTGTCGGATGCAGCGCCACCGTCTCGTCAAATTGCGCCTTGGTCAGCTTCGCCTTCACCGCGATCGATAGCGCCTGCAATATTTCAGGCGCGTCGGGCCCGATCATGTGTGCGCCGAGCACCCGGTCGCTCGCCTCGTCGACGACGAGCTTGTACAGCGCGCGCTCGTTGCGGCCGGCGAGCACGTTGCGCATCGGGCGGAAGTCGCTGGTGAAGACCTTGACCGAGCCATAGGCATTGCGCGCCTCGCTCTCGGTCAGCCCGACGCCCGCCAGCGGCGGGTTGGTGAACGCGGCGTTGGGGACGCAGCTATAGTCGACCTGCCACGGCTTGTTGCCGAACACCGTGTCGGCAAACGCATGGCCTTCGCGGATCGCGACCGGCGTCAGCTGGATGCGGTCAGTGACGTCGCCGATCGCGTAGATATTCTCGACGTTAGTGCGGCTGTCGGCATCGACGGCGATGGCGCGGCTGGGGTTCAGCTCGACCCCCGCGGCTTCGAGGCCAAGGCCCTCGATGTTGGGGCGGCGGCCGACCGCCCACAGCAGCATGTCCGCCTCGATCGGGGCGGCCCCGTCGAGCATGACCGCGATACCGTTCCCGGCGCGCTCGATCCGTTCGATCCTGCAGTTGAACGCGAACTTGATGCCCTTGGTCATCGATATATGCATGAGGCGGTCGCGCAACGCCTGGTCGTAGCCGCGCAGGATGGCATCGCCGCGGTTGATGATCGTCACCTCGACGCCGAGTTCGTGGAAGATACCCGCGAACTCGTTGGCAATATAGCCGCCGCCGACGATCGCCAGCCGCGCCGGCAGCGCATCGAGGTGAAAGACCTCGTTCGAGGTGATGCCGAGCTCGACGCCGGGCAGTTCTGGCAGCAGCGGGCGGGCGCCGGTGGCAATCAGGATCTTGTCGGCAGTAACGCCATGCCCGTCGATGTCGATAGTGTGCGCATCGGTGAGCGTCGCATGGCCGTGCAGCAACTCGACTTTGTTATTGTCAAGCGTCGTCGTGTAAATGCCGTTCAGGCGGTCGACCTCGGCGAGGACGTTGTCGCGCAACGTCGGCCAGTCAAATGCCTTCTGTCCAAGCGACCAGCCGAAGCGGCGCGCGTCGACGAGGTCCTCGGCAAAGTGCGAGCCGTAGACCAGCAGCTTCTTCGGCACGCAGCCGCGGATGACGCAGGTGCCGCCGACGCGGTGCTCCTCGGCGATGGCAACCCGCGCGCCATGCCCGCTTGAGATGCGCGCCGCGCGCGTGCCGCCCGAGCCCGCGCCGATGACGAAGAGGTCGTAGTCGAAATCGGACATCGCAGGGCCTTTGTAGCGGATGCTGCTTAGCTAGGGCGGCGATGACGCAACGCCAAGCTGCGATCTCAGCAGGACCGTGTAACGAGTTTGCGACTTGTTGGCGCATTCTCCGATTACTTGGGCCCGTCTTATTCGACTAATGCGCGTACTGCTGGCTAAGTTGTTGTTCTTATACGACCGCATAACTTGGCACGGGCAATGCAAAGCTGAGCGCAGCAGCCGCGAGACAGTTTCGCGGTCCGCTTTAAGGAGGCTAACATGACCATTTTCAGCAACACTGCAACCCGCGCTGTCGTCGGCTTCACCGGTATCGCGATCGGCGCGATGATCTGTTTCGGCGCGGCTGCAACGCCCGCGCAGGCGCGCGGTGCCGACCAGCCGCCGACCGTCCGCGTTTCCTACGCCGGCCTTGATCTGCGCAGCGTCGCGGGTCGCCATGAACTCGACCGCCGGCTCCACCATGCGGCGCAGCAGGTCTGCGATACCGGTGTCACTGGCGCGACCGACATCAAACTGTCGAGCGCCGAGCAGAAGTGCATCCGCTCGGCCTTATCCAACGTCAGGCAGCCAGTCGCCGATCAGACCGCCGCCCGTTGAAACGCGTCACGCCGCGCAGGGGAACACGGCGTGACACAGGCGGCTTACTCGGGCTTGGACTTGCTCGCCCGCTTGTAGCTGGCGATTTCGGTGCGCGTCGCCGGACGGCCGTCCTTGACATACTTGCCGTTCTCCTTGGTGACCGCGGTGTCGGCAGCCGCGACAGCGCCGGGCGCGGCGCTAGCTGCCACCGGCGGTGCCGTGGCATCGGGCTGAACCGGGGTGACCGTTGCCGCCGGTGCCGACTGATCCGCTGGTGCGGCGGTCTGTGCAGTGACCGCGCCGCCGATAAGCAAAGCTACGCCCGCAAGCATAAGACTAGTTTTCATAACTAAACTCCTCGAAGTGAGCGGCTGGCCAAAGTCGTCGATCAGGACGAATATGGCTGGCCTTCACATTTCAGGTCGGTTGCTGACCGACTTGGCCAGTGGTCGTAATATAGCCACGATTACTTAAATGTCTGCCCGGCTTTGGATCACACTACCCCGCTTTAGTCTCGTTCTAAGGCTGAAACGGTTCGTTTTTCTGTTCGATCTGAATACACCTATGCCAGCGCTTTTCCCGCTACCTCCGGCGCATGCCCATACAGCGCCGCCTCTGTCGGCGCGCCATCGTAGAACACCAGTCCGTCCTGAATCCGCACGACCCGGTCAGTGGCCCGCGCCACCTCGGGGTCATGCGTGACGATCACCACGGTGACACCACGCTCGCGATTGAGCGCGCGGAACAGCCCAAGCACTTCGACGCCGGTCTTGGTGTCGAGCGCGCCGGTAGGCTCATCGGCGAGCAGCAGCTTGGGTTCGTTCGCCAGCGCGCGGGCGACGGCAACGCGCTGCTGTTGGCCGCCCGACAGCTGCGACGGGCGCGAGCGTGGTTTGTCGGCGAGCCCGACCTGCGCCAGCAGCGCCTGCGCGCGCGCGTCGCGGTCGCTGCGGCCGAGCCCCGAGTACACCAGCGGCAGCGCGACATTGCCGAGCGCCGACAGCCGCGGCAGCAGGTTGAAACTCTGGAAGACGAAGCCGATGCCGCGGTTGCGCATCCGCGCCAGCTGACGCTCGCCGAGCGTCGCGGTGTCGACGCCCTCGAATCGGTAAACCCCGCCCGACGCCGCGTCGAGGCAGCCGATGATGTTCATCAGCGTCGATTTGCCCGAGCCGCTAGGGCCCATGATCGCCATGAACTCGCCGTCGCCCACGTCCATGCTGACGCCGTGGAGCGCGCGGAAGGTGCCCGCCTCGCTGGCGTAATCCTTGACGACATGGTCGAGCGACAGGACCGGCGGCGCGCTCACGGCTATTTGCGGCTGCTGTTGGTCTGGCCCGTCGGCGGGCCGAAGCCGGCCTTCTTGGCGTCCTTTAGCGTGTCGCCGGTGATGACCGGCTCGTTCAGCGCCAGCTCGCCCGCCAGCACCTCGCTGCTGTCGGCATCCGACGCGCCGATGCGGATGCGGCGCGGCTGCGGCGCGGCGTTCTTGAGCACGAACACCGTGAGCGCGTTAGCGTCGAATGCGGTGCCCGCCGCGTGCGCGCCGCGGTTGCGCTTCGGCGGAATATAGTCGGCGGGCTTATAGCTCAGCGCGGCGTTGGGGATCAGCAGCACGTCCTTGTGCTCCGATACCAGGAACGAGGCATTCGCGGTCATGCCCGGCAGCAGCGCGCCGTCGGGATTGGCGACCTCGACGATGACGGTATAGGTCACGACGTTCTGCTGCGAGGTCGGGTTCAGCCGTACCTGCTTGACGAACCCTTCAAAGGCGCGGGTCCCATAGGCGTCGACGGTAAAGCTGACGCGCTGACCGACTTTGACCTTGGCGACGTCGGCTTCGGCGACCGCGGCTTCGATCTGCATTTTGGTCAGGTCGCGGGCGATGGTGAACAACGTCGGCGTGTTGAACGACGCGGCGACGGTCTGCCCGATATCGACGAGGCGGCTGATCACGACGCCCGACACCGGCGAGCGAATGACGGTATATCCGACGTTGGCGCGGTCCTGCTTGATCTGGGCTTCGGCAGCGGCGACCTGCGCGCTGGCGCTTTTCGCCGCCTGCAGGCTGGTCTCGTAATCTTGGCGGCTGATGTATTGCTGTTTGAACAGCTGTTCAGCACGCTTGGCGTTGGCCGACTGCAGCGCCTGCGTCGCGCGGATGTTGGCGAGCGCCGCTTCGCTCGCCGCCAGTCGCGCGGCGTACACCGACGGGTCGAGTTCGAGCAGCAGCTGACCGGCCTCGACCTTGTCGTTGAAGTCGACGGTGATCTTCTGGACCGTGCCCGACACCTGCGTGCCGACGCTGACGACGCGCACCGGGTTGATGACGCCGTTCGCTGTAATTGACTCGGTCAGGTCGCCGCGGGTGACCGGCGTGGTCTTGTACGCCGCCGCGGGATCGGGCTGGTGGCGGCTACGGTATATAAAGACAGCCGCGACGGCGAGCGCGATGAGCGCGACGATGATCCATGTGCGGCGGCGTCTCATCGTGTTCCCCGTAGATCGTCGACCGCCGCGCCGATGCTGCCGACCGAGCGCGCCAGCTGCGCCTGCGCGTTACGCACCCCGAAGTCGGCGCTGACCAGCTGCTGCCGCGCGTTGGCCAGCGCCGACTGCGCGTTGAGCAGGTCGGTGAACGTGCCGACGCCCGCCGCAAAGCGCCCCTGCGCGATATTCGCCGATGCCGTCGCGCTGTTGATCAGCACGCGCGCCGTCGCCAGCACGCGGATCTGGGTATCGAGCGCGGTGGCGTTGGTGAACACGTCGAGCCCGGCCTGCTGGCGCGTCTGCTCGACGAGCGCGACGTTGCGCTCGACCTCGGCCTGTGCGGCGGCGCGGCGGTAGGTCCGGTCGTAGCCGTTAAACAGCGGGATGACGAAGCTTAAGCCGACGCTGGCGCTGTTCCGGTCGTTGATCGAGTTGGCATAGTTGACCCCGTCGGAGGCGTTCAATTCGACCGACGGCCGCGCGTCCGAGCGCGCCGCGCGCGCCGAGGCCTGCGCCGCGTCGAGGCTGGCCCGCCTGCTGGCCAGGTCGGGGCGCAGCCGCTCGGCCTCGGTGATCAACGTCTGGACATCGCGGCTGAGCCGGTCGGCGGAGGCCAGCGGCGGCACCGGAGCAAGGTCGAGTACGGTGGTCGGCGGCAGGCCAACGGTGACCGCCAGTGTCCCCGCCGCGGTCCGCGCCGACCCTTGTGCCTGCTCCAGGGTGAGCTGCGCCTGCGCCAGCGCAGTCTCCGCCTGCAACCGGTCGGCGGGCGTCGCCACCCCTGCCCGCTCGCGCGCCGCAGCGTTGCCCAGCGACTGCTGTGCGAACAGCACGCTGGCATTCGACGCGACAACTGACGCGCGGTAGCCCTGCAGGTTGTTGTATGCGGTCACGGTGTTGAGCGCGACGGTCTGCGCGGTGTCGGCGAAGCTGGCGAGCGCGGCACGCTGGTTGGCGCGGGCGCTGTCGATACGCGCCGCGCGGCCGCCGAAGTCGAACAGCAGATAGCTCAGTGCGAGATTCGCTGATGAGCCGATGTCGGTCGAGTTGAGGCTCGAGCTGAACGTCTGCCCGGGGATGCCGCCGCCGGTGACGCCGCCGCCCACCACGCCGGTGGTGAAGGTCTGGCTGTTGAACTGGTCGGTGCGGCTGATCGTCGGACCGACGTTGATCGTCACCTCGGGCAACTGGGCAGCGCGCGCAATACCGGTGTTCGCCGCCGCACTCCGCACCGACGCCCATGCCACCGCCGTCGCCGGATTGCGGCACAGCGCGAGATCGACGAGATCGGCAAGCGTCAGCTGGCGTGCCGGGGCGGCATCGCAGGGTGCCGATTGCGGCGTCAGTCCGGGCGCGGTCAGGGGCAGCAAGTGCCGGGGGTCATCGCTCGCCAGCGCTGGTGACGTGGCCGTCAGCACTACCGCGCCGAGCATCATCAACGAAGTCAGCGAGCGCACAATGATCAGTAAAGCCTATGTCGTTGCGCGCACGATATAGGGGTACCCGGCCGCTTGCTCAAGCAGCGTGCGACAGCGCCGGAGCAACTGGATGCGCGTCTACCAGGCTGCTGTAAAAGGCGAGGAGCCTGGTGAAGTGCGCGTCGGCTGGGCCGACAAGTTCGACGCCCGCGCGCGCCGCCGCTGCGCTCATCGCGGCGTGGTCGCGCTGCGCCATACGCCCGATCGCCGTTGCTGCTACCGCCGCCGTTACCGGCGCGTAGCTTTCGGCATAAGCCGGACCCGCCAATCCCGTACAGCCGCCGAACGCCGGAACGATCAGCGGCAAGCCGCCCGCGAGCGCTTCGCCGACCACCATGCCGAAGGTTTCCGATGTCGAGCCGTGCAGCAGCGCATCCGACGATGCCATCAGCCGCGCCAGTTCAGCCCGGTCGCTGACCGCCCCGAGCACCCGGACGTGCGCCTTGCCCGCCGCGGCACGGTCGACCTTGGCGCGCTGGACACCGTCGCCGGCGAGGATGAAACCAGCCTTGCGCGTCGCGGTGGCATTATAGCGCTCGACCGCCTCGATCAGCATCGGCCAGCGCTTTTCGGGGTGATGCCGCCCGACGCCGATCAGCAGCAGCGCATCTTCGCCAAGACCGCAGCGCGCCAGCATGTCGCGGCGCAGGCTCAGGTCGCGCAGCTCGGGGCGGAACACCGCGGTATCGACCCCCATCGGTACGGTGACCGGCGGCGTCAGGCCATGCTCGATCAGCCGCCCGGCCATCCATGTTCCGCCGACGACCGTCGCATCGAAGTGCCGCTGCAGGTTTCGCAAGTAACGCCAGTACCACTCGAACAGGCGCTCGATCCGCGCCTTTGAGAAGGCCCAGCCGAGCCAGCGGTATGGGTAGGCAGCGACCGGCTCGACGTGGAGGAACAGTACCCGCTTGGCGCGCCCCGGCCAGCGCGCCGCGATCCAGCCGGCGCGCCACGGCGACGACGCTTCGATCAGGTCGGGCTGCTCGGCGTCGAGCACGGCGTGCACCGGGGCCGGGTCCCAGAAGATGTGATAGCGCTTGTCGGTCGGCATGTACGGCGACTTCAGCCAGATGATCCTGCCGGTGCCGCGCCGCTCGACGCGGTCCTCGGGACCGGGCGCGATCACCACCATCTCATGCCCAAGCGCGGCGGCAACGCGCAGCTTCTGGTCGACATAGGTCCGCACGCCGCCGCCGCCGGGCGCATAAAATTCTGCGAGATCGACGATCTTCAACGCGGGCGGCCTGGCATGCTGCAGCTCATCCCTGCCCCTAAACACCGGCGGCATGGCGTGATTGTGGCGCTTGGCAGCCGAACCAGCGGGCCAAGCGCTAGGGTGCAATGCGCTCGCCGTCCCACGCGAACAAACCACCGCTGTCGGCTGAGGTGAGCCGGTCGATGACCTCGAGCAGCCGTGCCGCCGAGTACGCCGGAGTGAACAGCTTGTCGCTCGCGACGCCACGCTGGAACGGCTTCGACAGCGGCGTGTCGACGGTACCGGGATGCAGCCCGACACAGATGCCGAGCGGGTTCTTGCGCGCGTGCTCGATCGACAGCGTCCGGATCAGCTGATTGAGCGCAGCCTTCGAGGCGCGGTAGGCGTACCATCCGCCGAGCCGGTTATCGCCGATCGAACCGACGCGCGCCGACAGTACCGCGAACACCGTCCGGCGATCGGTGCGCAGCTTGGGCAGGAAAGCCTGCGCGACCAGCGCCGGGCCGGTCGCGTTGACCGCAAAGTTGAGCGCCAGCTTCGCCGCATTGAGTTGTCGAAGGTCGCGCTCGGGATCGCGCAGCATACCGGTGGCGACGATGACAAGATCGAGCGGGCTGGTGATTGATGCAGCAGCGGTGGTGATCGAGGCGGGGTCGAGCAGATCGAGATGGCGGTAAATGGTCTCGCCATCCGATGGGACCGCACCACCAGAGCGCATGAAGCCGGTAATCGCAACGACCTGTCCGGAGGCGGCGAGTACCTTGACCAATGCCGCACCGATACCGCCATTAGCCCCGATAACAGCGACGTTCAGCTTGAGTGCGAAACTCGATAGCATGTGTCCACCGGGCCAGCATCACGTCCCGGATGCAATCGGCACATCGTCGCTATCGTCAGCGGTAAAGACACACGGCATCTGCCCGCTGAAAGTATCGGTGCCGGAACGGTGTAAGGCAGGCCGACGGTTTACTCCTTATTAATCTTCGTTAGCCAGCAACGCCGAATCTATACGGCCGCGTAAGTAACTATTGCAATGACATCGTTAAGGGTCCGTTTCAATTTATTAACGTGGCATAAACATTGCTCCGTTTTGAGGTGGGCAATCAAGCCCGACATCATCGGAGGCATCATGCGCACAATCATATTGGCCGCACTCGCCGCGACTGCACTGGCAACCTCGGCGGGAGCTGTTACGTCGATTTCGTCGGTACCGGGTCCAGACGGTGCCGGACAAGTTGTCCTGTTCAATTTCAACACGCCCGGCTCCGGGACCACGGGGCTAAGTGGTAACTACAGCATCACCACTGGAACGAGTGCCCAGTTGTCCGCTGCTCCGCTTGGCGATACGACGCCGTATCTCATCGTACCAGGCCTCGGTCGGGGTACCAGCGGGACGGCAGTCCTAAGCCTCGGGCAGGCGCTGACCAATCTCAGCTTTTACTGGGGCTCGATCGACAGCTACAACACGGTGAGCTTCTACAGCGGCACCGGTGGCGGCGGAACCTTGCTCGGCAGCTTCAACGGTGCACAGGTTCCGGGCGCGACGGCCGACGGAGCGCAGGGGACCACCGCGAACAACCGCCGCGTGTTCTTCAACTTCGGCGGTGATACCGCACAAAGTATCGTCTTCAACTCGACGGCGATTGCGTTCGAAGTCGACGATGTCGCCACGGCTGCGGTTCCCGAGCCGACGGTATGGGCGACACTGATCGCCGGCTTCGGCCTGGTTGGCCTATCGATGCGCCGCCGCCGCGTCATCTCGCTGACGGCCTGAAACGACGGGAGGTCGCGGCGGGTGAACACCGCGACCTCCCGCTTCACTACCGCCGCTTAATCCTTTTCGAGCGTACACTGCAGCGGGTGCTGGTGCTCGCGGGCGAAATCCATCACCTGATTGACCTTGGTCTCGGCGACTTCGTAGGTGAAGATACCGCAGATGCCGACGCCGCGCTGGTGAACGCTGAGCATCACGCGCGTCGCGTCCTCGATCGTCATCCGGAAGAACCGCTGCAGCGTCAGCACGACGAATTCCATCGGTGTGTAATCGTCGTTGAGCATCAGCACCTTGTACAATGCTGGCTGCTTGGTTTTCGGCTTGGTCTTGGTCGCCACGCCGACACCGCTGCGCCCGCCTTCGTCGCCGTCATCGCGGCGCTCGTCGTTACCGGCCATCCGAATCGCCAACATATCTGATAATGCCGCAAAGCTCATAGTGCCGCCGCTGCCCTGCTGAATCTATGCCGCAATATACGGTGTGCGGGGGCCTAGCGACAAGGGGCGCGCCGTTTCAACGCAAATGGGCGAGGGCTTCACAGCCCTCGCCCATTTGATAGTCAACGCCGCCGAAAGGGTTAGCGAGCGGTGTTCGTCATCGACGAAGCCATTGCCTTGACCTTGTCGGTCGCCGCCGTGGCACTCTTCTGGATCGGCTCGAAAACTTCGCCCATCAGCTTGACCATGGTCTCCGACAGCTTCGACATCTCACTGATCGCGTGATCGAACTGCGTCTTGGCGAAGTCGTTCTGGAGCTGCATCAGCTCATTCGGCGTCTTGACGGTGGTCATGGCGCGGGCGGCAGCGGTTGTCTCCTCGAAGCTCTTGCGCGAGAAGTCTGCGACCTGGCTGGCGATCGCCTCGAGCCCGGCGGTGGCGGCGCGCGACGAAGCAAGCATTGCCTCGACGTTGCCGCGCGCCATCGAAGCGATCTCGTCGGCGTGCTTCATGCCATGCTCGACGGCTTCGCGCGACTTGGTGGCGATCTGCTCCATCGCGGCCTTACCCTGCGCCATGGCGTTCTCGCCCTGGCTGGTCATGCTGCTCTTCATCTGCTCGGCACCGTTTTTCATGGCGTCGGCGGCGGTGGTGAACTGGTCAGTCATTCTGGCTTCCTTGGTTGGAGTTTCAAGTTGCGGGGGTGACGGTGGTGTCGAAACGGGTGACATCGGAGCGGATGCGGATACCGCCGGCGCTGCCTCGGCGTGAACTGGCGCTACTACCGCCGAGAACACTGCAGCGGCAGGCTGTACCGGCATCGCAGTTTCAGCAGGCATGATGACAGGCGGCTTAGCGGCGGGAGCAGGCAGCGGCGCGCTAACGGGCTTGGATAGTGCGGCTGCGACAACCGCGGGCTGGGGTCCCCCAGCAGCGGCAATGATCACCGGCTTAGCCGTTTTTGACTTCTTTTCGTCAACTGCCATCGCGTCACCCCTGATGTTGCAGCGCACAATAGTCGCAGAACATGACAATTGCAAGACACTTATACACTTATCAAGCCCCGCTCCGCCCGGCCGGGCTCGCCGCTTGTACGCCGGCCTTGGACCGCCCAGCGCAGCGACCGCCGTCTGCATCAACGACGTGGCAACCGCCAACTCGTCGAGAAAGCGCCGCTGCACCTCGGGCGTCCAGTTATCACGGCCCGTGTCAGCGACGGCGGAAAGACCAAAGCGGCACTCCGCTCAAAGCGACAATTTCCGCGCCCGAGGGGACAATCAACAAGGGCCGCCAGCACCTAGAGCGCCTCCCGGCGAGCCGTCCCTCAATAAACCTCGAACAGCCCCGCCGCGCCCATGCCGCCGCCGATGCACATCGTCACCACCACATGCTTCACCCCGCGCCGTTTGCCCTCGATCAGTGCGTGTCCGGTAAGGCGGGCACCGCTCATGCCGTAAGGGTGGCCGACCGAGATCGCGCCGCCGTTGACGTTCATGACTTCCTGATCGATGCCGAGCACATCGGCGATGTGGAGGACCTGCACCGCGAACGCCTCGTTCAACTCCCACAGTCCGATGTCGCCGATGCTCAGCCCGTGCTGCTTGAGCAGCTTGGGGATGGCATAGATCGGCCCGATACCCATCTCGTCAGGCTCTAGTCCGGCGACCGCCATGCCGCGGTAGGCACCGAGCGGCGTCAGCCCGCGCCGCGAGGCTTCGCCGGCCTCCATCAGCACGCTGGCGCTGGCACCGTCGGACAGCTGCGAGGCGTTGCCAGCGGTGATGACGCCGCCCTCGCGCACCGGCTTGAGACCTTTCAGCCCGTCGAGCGTCGTTTCGGGGCGGTTGCCCTCGTCCTTCGACAGCGTCACCTCGTGCATGGTGACCTCCTTGGTCTCCTTGTTGACCATGCCCATTGACGCGGTCATCGGTACGATCTCGGCGTCAAAGCGCCCGGCGGCTTGCGCGGCGGCGGTGCGCATCTGCGAGCGATAGCCGTACTCGTCCTGGCGGTCGCGGCTGATGCCGTAACGCTTGGCGACGGTCTCGGCGGTGTCGATCATCGGCATGTAGATGTCGGCGTGAAGCTTCATCAGTCCGAGATCGGGGTCGACGCGCATCTTGTCGGTCTGCACCATCGAGATCGAGTCCTGCCCGCCGCCGACCGCGATCTGCATGCCGTCGACGATGATCTGCTTCGCCGCGGTGGCGATCGCCATCAGCCCCGACGAGCATTGCCGGTCGAGCGACTGCCCCGGCACGGTCACCGGCAGCCCGGCACGGAGCAGCGACAGCCGCGCGATGTTCGGTGACTGGCCGCCCTGCTGCAGCGCCGCGCCCCAGACGACGTCCTCGACCTCGGCGCCTTCGATGCCGGCGCGCTCGACCGCGTGCTTGATCGCGTGACCGCCGAGCATCGGCGGTGCCGAAGCGTTGAACGCGCCGCGGTAGGCGCGGCCGATCGGGGTGCGGGCGGTGGAAACGATGACGGCTTCACGCATGGGCGAGGGTCCTTGTACGCTAACTCAAAGAGTGGGGATTATAGATAAGTGAGGGTCAGCCATTCGGCGGCGAGCGCGGGCTTGGTCTCGCCGTCGATCTCGACCACGACCTGCACGGTCGATTGATAGCCGCCGTCGCCGCGCGGTTCGATGGCGCTCAGCGTGAAGCGGCCGCGAACTCGGCCCCCCGACTTGACCGGGGCCATGAAGCGGACCTTATTGAGCCCGTAGTTGACCCCCATCCGCGCGCCCTCGATCGCCGGCATCGCCTGATAGCCGAACGCCGAGCATAGCGACAGCGTCAGATAGCCGTGCGCGATGGTGGTGCCGAACGGCGTCGCCGCGGCAGCAACCGGGTCGACGTGAATGAACTGATAGTCCTCAGTGGCAGCGGCGAACGCGTCGATGCGCGCCTGGTCGACGAGAATCCAGTCGGACACGCCAACCTCGGTGCCGATCAGCGCGCGGTAATCCTCAAGCGGCAGCGTCCTGCGCATCCGTCACTCCCCATTTGCGGGGACCTTAGCGCGGAGCGGCCGATTGTCCACCCGCCCGCTCCATGGGAGTGGAGCGGGCCAGGGTTGCCTGCTTACGCGATCTGCGCTGTGCGACGGCGCATTGTCGCGCCAATCACGCCGAAGCCGCTGAGCATCAGGGCCCACGTCGCCGGCTCGGGAACGGCATCCGGGGCAGCGTCGATGCTGACCCGGTCGATCAGCGCCGAGTTATCACCGCTGGCGGTGTGGGCGGTGAAGGCCAGCGTGTAGATGCCGGCCGCTAGCGCGACAGTGGCGCTCGTCGCGGTAAACGGCTGCGCCTGGGCGAGCGTGCCGCTGTAAATCTGGCTGCCGAGCGACACGGTGTAGTTGACCGGGCCGCTGTAGTTGGTGCGTCCGCCGGCGAGCCAGCTGACGACGTAATTGCCGGCAGCCACGGTGACGCTTTGGGATACGGTCGAGGTGCCGCCGTTGTTCGACTGCAGGAATGCGTAATAGCTGCCGTCGGGGGTCGATCCGGCAAAATTCTGGCCGTTGTTGAAGTTGATCCCGGAATGGTCGCCGCTGCCCGACCAGGCACCGCCCGCACAACCGGTGTTGAAGCTGCACGTGTCGCCGTATGCCGCACCTTGCATTTCGAAGCCGCCGTCGGCGATGCTCGCGGCTTGGGCATTAGCGGCGATAGCTGATGCGCTTAGGACAATGGCGGTCGATACCGCTCGGATGGTGTTGATCATGACGTTCCCCCGTAATCCGGACAGCGAATTGCTTCCGGTTCGTTACCGTAACGATTTACTGACGGGGAAACAATACAGATACTTAGCGCCGCGCTGGAGAGGGTTCCCAAACGGGGCCGAAATGCGCTAGGAACTGCATGGCAGACTATCCCAGTGCGGGTGTGGTGGAATTGGTAGACGCGCCGGACTCAAAATCCGGTTCCGCAAGGAGTGCCGGTTCGACCCCGGCCACCCGCACCATCGACTAAAGGCTGGCGATGAAGATAGCGGCTCTGCCGTCGCTGTGAGTAGCTTCGCAGGGCGCACGGCCGGCGTGACCGGTTAAGCTGCCGTGATGCAACTCATGGACGCGAAAGTGTTCGTTGACGGCGGGGATCGTCGCGTAAACGAAGGGCTTGCACCTGGAGGAAGTGAATGGTCATGTCCGCCGCCCTGTTGCTCGCTGCCGCAAGCCGGTAGGCGTTGTCGCGCATCAGCCAAGCCGTCGCCGGTACCCCGCCTCCGACGGTGGAGCTGCTGCTCGCCGCTGCCGCCGCCGCTGTTCGCGAGGGCCGGTTTGCCGATGCCGCGGCGCTGTACGAACGCGCGCTACTCCTCGCGCCGGCTAGTCCGGACGTCTGGAGCGGCATCGCCGAGCTGAACTTCGCGGCGCGGCGGCCCGGCGACGCGCTTGCGGCGTGGGACAGGGTGCTGGCGCTGCGGCCAAGCGCTGCGGCGGCGCTGTGCGGCAAGGCGCGCGTCGAACAGAGCCTCGGACGGGTCACCGAGGCCGAGCGGTTGCTGCAACAGGCGCTCGGTGCCGAGCCGGGGTTTGTTCCGGCCCGCCATGCGCTCGCGCTGCTGCTGCTCGAAGCGGGGCGGCTCGGTGAAGCCGGCGCGGTCGTCGACCGCCTTCAGGCCGAACTGCCACGCAGCATCGACGTGCTGCACCTCGCAGCGCGCCTCGCGCTCAGCCACGGTAAGCACGAGGCGGCACAGGCGGCGCTCGCGGCGTTGCTTGCCGTCCCGGAGCTGCCGCCGCTGCAGCGCGCCGCTGCGCTCCTTCAGCTCGGGACGGTGCTCGGCGAACTGGGGCAGCCAGCCGGCGCGTTCGACGCTGCGGTCGCGGGCAAGCGCATCGAGCAGGCGGTCTATGCCGAACGCGCTGCAGGCCGCGAGGACGAAGTCGCCAAACTGCGGCGGCTGGCGGCGTGGTTCAGCCGGGCCGATCCCACCGACTGGCAGCCTGCCCCGAAGCTGGCGGCGAGACTTGACGGCGAGGCAGCGCAGCATGTCTTTCTCGTTGGCTTCCCGCGATCGGGCACGACATTGCTCGAACAGGCGCTCGCTGGGCACTCGCGGGTTGTCGCGCTCGAGGAAGCGCCGACGTTGGCCGACCACTATGCCGAGTTTCTCGCCGGCGATGCCGGATGCGCGCGGCTGGCGGCGCTTCCGGCGAACGCGGCCGATAGATGGCGCGCGCGCTATTGGACGACGGTCGCGACGCACGGCATCGACGCGACCGGGCACGTCTTCGTCGATAAGGCTCCTGCCGGAACGCTGTCGCTACCACTGATCGCCAAGCTGTTTCCGGCGGCGAAGGTGCTGTTCGCGCTGCGCGATCCGCGCGATGTCGTGCTCAGCTGCCTGCGTACCGCGTTCCAGATGAACGCGATGACCTATGCGTTTACGACGCTGGCCGGGACGGCGGCTTGCTATGACGCGTGCATGACGTTGGCCGGGCGCTACCGCGCGGTACTGCCGCTCGACCTCATCGAGGTCCGGCACGAGGCGCTGGTCGAAGGCTTCGATGCCGAACTGGCGCGCATCGCGGCGTTTATCGGGATCGCGGTCGAGCCGGCGATGCGCGATGTTGCCGCGACCGCCGCGGCGCGCCCGGTACGGACCCCGAGCGCGCCGCAGGTCCGCGCCGGTCTCAACCGGCGCGGACTGGGGCGGTGGCGGGACTATGCGGCCGGACTTGCGCCCGTGCTGCCGCTGCTGCAGCCGTGGGTCGAGCGGTTCGGGTACTCGCCGGACTAGAATTTGGTGCGGACGCCGAAAAATACTTGCGTGCCGTTCAGGTAAACGGCGCGCGGCTGCGTGGTGTTCTGCGCGTAATATTTCAGCCGGGCGTTGGTCAGGTTGAGCGCGTCGACGGTGAAGGTGATGTTCTTGAGTACCGTCAGGTTGATCGACCCGTCGAGCGTGCCATAGTCGGCCTGGTTCTCGGCCGAACTGCGGTCGAGGCCGACGAAGTAGTGCGAGCGGAAGGTGTAGGCCAACCGCGCGCTGAGCGGGCCTTTATCGTAATAGCCGACGACGTTGTAGGTGAATTTCGAGGTGCCGACGAGCGGCGCGCCACTGGACTCCTTGCCGTTGACGTAGGTGCCGTTCGCCTGGAAGCCGAAGCCGTAGGCGATCGGCTGCTGGATCTGCACCTCAACGCCCGACAGTTGTCCTGACGTGTTGGTCGGCGACGAGATGTTGTACTGGTGGAACTTGCCGTCGAGCTGGGTGAAGTAGGTGCCGGTGCTCGTGCCGAAGGT
>CAXTTR010000019.1:1434-16077 GCA_964247215.1 uncultured Sphingomonadaceae bacterium | reverse complement strand
ATCAGCACCGTGGCGAACTGCTTAGGCTGCAGCCAGACGCCGCATTATGATCGCCCCCAACGTGATCTCTTACGGGCTCGGGAGCGGAGGTAGCAAGCTTGCGGTCTAGCGCAATCAGCGACGGCCTTTATAGGCCTGCGAAGGCTCGGCAAAACATGCATATCAGTTGCGATCCGGGACAAATCACGTCGCAAGCGGAAACGGCACCGAAATTGCCCAATGATCTGAGTGCCCACGTTCATCGTTCCGGGTGCATTTTGCCGGCGCGGCGTTCACCTGCATTGCCCCAAGTTACCGGCTGACCGCTGAATTGGCGAGTTGGCCTGTCCCCCGGTAGGTCCTGGCTACTACAGCCTGCGGCATATGCCGTTTAAGCGAGGAGCGATCATGATGCTTGGCGTCCAGGTTACCGAAGCGCCGGCGCACGTTCCGGCGGAGCTGGTACTCGATTACCCGATCAAGATGGGCGGCGTGATCGACGAGAACCCGTTCGACCGGATGATCCCCGAGCTTCATCATACCCATCCGCCGATATTCTATGCACTCGATGCTTACCCGGGCGGAACGCCGGCCTGGATCGTCCGGCGGGTTGAGGACCTGCAGACGATCTACTTCGACACCGTTAGTTTCTCGAACAAGGATTTCGCGCCATTCGCGCTGCTGGTTGGGGAAAGCTGGAGCTCGCTGCCGGCCGAAACCGATCCGCCGATGCACGGGCTTTACCGCAAGTTCGTCAACCCGATCTTCACGCCTAAGGCGATCAACAAGCTCGACGAGCGAATTCGCACCTACGCGAGGGAGTATTGCGCGGCGATCAAGGCGAAGGGCTCCTGCGAGTTCATGGCCGACTTCGCGTTCGAGTTTCCGATCAAGGTGTTCCTCGAACTGATGGGCCTGCCGCTGTCGATGACCGCGGAGTTCCTCGAATGGGAAATGGGGCTGCTCCACACCAACGACCTTGATGTCATCGCCGCGAGCACGCGCAAGGTGGTCGACTATCTTCGCGGCGAGATCGCCGACCGCAAGGCGAGGCCATCCGACGATCTGATCAGCTACGGCGTCACCGCGCAGCTTGACGGCCGGGCGCTGACCGACGACGAACTGGTCGGCTTCACTTTCAACCTGTTCATCGGCGGAATGGATACGGTCTCGACCAATATGGCGTGGCAGTTTCGCCATCTTGCAGAGCATCCCGAAGATCAGCGGGCATTACGCGCTAATCCGTCGCTGATCCCCGACGCCATCGAGGAGTTGATGCGCGCTTATCCCGCGGTGACAACCTTCCGGACCTGCGCCAAGCAAGTGACCATCGCGGGGGTAACCTTTCAGCCGGGCGACAAGATTGCGATGCCGACCTGTCTCGCCGGGCGCGATCCCGAGGCGTACCCCGATGCCGACACGGTCATTCTGGGCCGCAAGTCGCGTTACATGAGCTTCGGCTACGGCCCGCATCTATGCGTCGGCATGCACCTCGCGCGCCGCGAGATGCGCCTCGCGCTCGAGGAGTTCCTGGCCGCGATCCCTGAGTTCCGCATCGCCGACGGCGCGGTCGTGCAGACGCACACCGGCGGAATCCTCCAGCCGGTGACGCTGCCGTTCGTGTGGTAGCCGGTCCGCGCCTAGGTCTAAATCAGTAGGCGCCTGGGGGTGAGATCATCTCGCCGCCGGCGATGTTGCGGCCGTAGATTTCGTAGCCGATCGTCGGGATGTTCTGGATGTGGCGCAGCGCCATCGAGACATCCTTCCAATAACGGCTGATCGGCTTGTCGAGCGCGAACGCCGACGAGCCTGCCTGAAACATCAGTGACTCGCTCGCCTCATGGATCAGCTTGATCATCTGCGCACATTGGGCGCGGTGGCGGGCCTTGTTCTCGAGGGTGAACTCGCGGCCGGTCAGCGCCATGTCGTCGAGATCGCCGGTCAGGTGGAACAGGATAAGCTTGGCGGTATCGAGGTTCGCCGCCGCTTCACCGAGGTCGCGCATATACGATCCCGACTTGATGCGCGGGCCGATAATCGTCGTCAGCACCGGCTTCTTCTCGGATTCGGCCCGGACGATCTCAAGCATCGCCTCGACCGCGCCGATCAGTTGGGCGATACCTGTCGTACGAACGACGGGTACAGCGGGCAGCAGGTCCGACGGCGCCCCGAAATGGCGCTTGGTGCGATCGATCTGGCCCATGCGCTCGTTCATAAGGACCATCTGCCCTTCGGGTACGAAGACATCGGTAGCGATGCTGGTATCCGAGCCGGTGCCCTGCATGCCGGTGACGTACCAGCTGTCCTTGATCGTCAGGTCCTTGAACGGGATATAGACCATCGAGATGCCAGGCACGACCGGGCCGTCATAGCCTTCGAGGACGACACCCTGCTGCGCCCATGTCGACTGGCGCGAGCCCGAGGTGTACGGCCATGCGCCATTAATCATCCAGCCGCCATCAACCTTGCGCGCTTTGCCCGGAGGATTGTACGCCCCGCAGACCGCGACCGGTCCGTTGGCGAAAACCGCGTCCTGGACGCTGTCGGGAGCGAGGCTGGTGACGAAGCTCGTGCCATTGATGATCTGCACGACCCAGCTGATTGCCGGATCGCCTTTGGCGATTTCGATCTGCATCCGCGCGAAATCAGTCGTCGATAGCCCGATGCCGCCGAGCCGCTTGGGCAGGAAGGCATGCAGGATGTTGTTGTCGAGCAGCGCCTTCTCGGCTGCCGGAGTCGGCGCACGAAGCTTCTCGCCCGCCGCCGCCTCGGCCTGGAACAACGGCCGCGACGCCTTCATCTTGGCAATGACCGCATCGGCGGTGGCGGCGTCGGCGAAGGTCGAGAATTCATCAACGGGTAGCTTGAGCACGGTAGCCATGATCAATCCTCTGCTGTTTAACGCTGGTGGACGAGGGCCAGCTTAAGCGCCCATTTTTCAATGTTGTCGGGAGTGTCGTTCCAGATCCGCTGCCAATCGTCGCTGGCGGGGACGAGCAAGGTGCTGAGCTGCGTGCGGACCAGCATTTCGACAAACGCTTCGCGGTTGATCGGCTCCCCGGTGAGCCGGTCGAGATGATCGAACACCGGTCCCAGCGCATCCTGTACCGCGGCCTTGTAGCGGCCAAAGCGGCTGCGGAAAAATTCGAGGTGAAACCGCGGCTCGATATCGAAGACGCGATCGGGCGAATTCTCGTTGGTATAGCGCGCGTAGAACACCATTACCGCGCGGAAGCGCTCGATCGGATCGGCGACACCTTGGCCGACGTCGCGGATGCCATTCTCGAAGCCGGTGCAGACGTACTCGGCGACGGCGGAGAGCACTTCCTCCTTGCTCGAGAAATAACGGTAGAGCGTGCCACGCGAGACGCCGCTGGCGTCGATGATGTCGCTCATCGACAACCGCCGGACGCCACGTGCCGCAATCGCATCGAGCGCACCGCTGAGGATTTTGATGACGCTCGGCGGCAGTTCGGCATCAGCCGGCGTGTCGAGGAAGTCTTCGGCAACCATCAGCCTCATGCCGCGCCCTCCAGCTCGGCAAGATCATGCGGGACGCTGACAAAGCCCGGCAGATTCTGCCCGCCGTCGACATTGATCATCTCACCGGTAATGAACCGTGACATTTCGGATGCGAGGAATACCACCACCGGACCAATGTCACGCTCGGGATCGCCGACCCGCTTCAACGGGTTCGACGCCGTCGCCATGTCGAGAAAACCGGGAACGTCCTTGATCAACTGCGCGAATACCTGCCCGAGCCCGGTAGGGGCGATCGCGTTAACGCGGATATTGAACCGGCCCCACTCGACCGCGGCGCTGCGCGTCAGCCCGAGGATGCCCATCTTGTTCATGTTATAGTCGCTGTGCAGCCAGGCACCGGTATCTGCGTCGATCGAATAGAAGTTGATAATCGATCCGCCCCCGCGCTGCTTCATGTGCGGAAACGCCGCCCGCATCGCCCACCACGTCCCCCAGACGCCCATCGCGAGCGTGTCGCGAAGCATCTCGTCGGTCTTGTGCTCGAGTAGGACGTTGGGCGACAGCGACGAAGCGTTAGTGACCAGCGTATCGAGCCCGCCGAACTCGTCGACCGCGCGCTGGACCATGGCTTCGACCTGTTCCTTGACCCCCATGTCGGCCGACATGCCGATCGCGCGGGTTCCGAACTCGGCGCTAATCTCAACTGCGACCGCCGCCGCTGCCGCGCCGTCGCGGCCGGTGATCAGCAGGCTGGCACCTTCCTTCGCCATCGCGCGCGAAATGCCGTGGCCGAGGCCCTTCGCACCGCCGGTGACGATCGCGATCCTGCCCTCGACCAGCCCGCTCATGCCGCTTGTCCGATACTCTCGACCGGCGATCCGACGCACGCATCGAGCGCGCTGCGCTGCTCGCATTGGTCGTAGGTGACGACATAGCCGCGGACGAGGCCGGCGGTGTCGACGAACAGGTATTTCGCCCCCGCGCTGCCGTCTTCGACAAGACGCCACGCACCCTCGGCTCCGCGGGGCGGGGCGAGCAGGTTGACCGGGCACAGCGTCGTCTTGACTTGGACCGACAGCGGCGGGAACTTCATCTCGGTAGGCGTACCGAGCGCGGTCAGCGCGATGCCGCGCGCTGCCGCCATGATCGGTGTGACATAGGCCGCGGTGCCGTCGGGATATTCGGCGCAGTCGCCGATCGCAAAGATGTGCGGGTCGCTGGTGCGCCCGCAGCGGTCGACCTTGATCGCCGCACCGGTCTCGAGACCGGCCTCCTCCGCTAGCGTGATATTGGGCCGAAGTCCGACCGCCGAGAGGACCACGGCCGCCTCGATGCAACTGCCGTCGTCGAGCGTCGCGGTGTAGCCGGGGCGGGCGAAGTCGATCGCCGCGACGCGCCGCCCGAAATGCCATTCGACCCCGGCATCGCGGAGCGCGGTCTCGATTCTGCGACCGGCGCCTTCGGGGACCAGATGAGCGAGCGGCCAGCCGAGCATATCGACGACCACCGGGCGGTAGCCGCTGGTCACGAGGTCATTGGCGAATTCGGTCCCGACCAGGCCCGCGCCCATGACCAGCACCCGCGCGCCCTCGGGCAAAGCCTCGCGGAACGCCGCATAATGGTCGAGCTGGTTGACCGCGATCGCACGGTGCGCGGCATCGCCGCCGATTTCGGGGCGGAATGGACTGGCACCCATCGCCAGCACGAGCGAGTCGTAAGCGATCGGACCGCCGGTGGTGAACAGGACCTTGCCCGCCCGGTCGATCGCCTCCGCCTGTCGGCCGAGCCGCGCATCGAGCTTCAGCTGCGCGATGATCTTGTCGGCGCTCGATGTTACCAAAGTGCCGGCGGTCTTGCCCTTGGCGAACGCTGTCGACAGCGCCGGCTTCGAGTAGAAGTGACCGTCCTCGGTGGTGACCACGGTCAGCCGCGCGTCGGGTGACAGGCGGCGAAGCTCGCGCAGGACGCCGAACCCGGCGAGCCCGCTGCCGACGTCGACGACCGAAGGCGGCACCGCACCCATCTACAGGAACACTGCAAAGTTCGACATCGCCAGCACCGACTGATCGACGATGATCTCGCGCCGCGCTAGTCTGTACGCACCGCTGGTCTCGCGCCAGACATCGCGGCGCTCGGCGGTCATCCGCTCGTTCTCGGGGTTGTCGCCGCGATTGCGCTCGATCAGCAGGTAGGACACCACCTCATACTCGCCCGCGACTTCGCGCTCGGCGACGCGGACGTTGGTCACGAAGCGGCGGCAGCGGGATGGCGGATCCTCGGCCCAGGCGCTCTTCGACAGCCGGCCCATCCGCGCCAGGATCGAGGCATAATCGTCGTCGAAATGGAACATCGTGCGCATCACGTCGCGGTCGCGGTTGACCCCGGTGCGGGTCAGGCGGATCGGAGCCTGATAGATCAGGTCGTTCGCCAGCATCGCGGCCCAGTCATCGAACCGGCGCTCGTCGAGCGCCGCCGCCTCGTCGTACAGCGTTTCGAGCAGCGCGTTGTAAACCGGGGAGCCGACGCGCACGCGCACGGTCGAAATCAGCCCCCGCAGATTGGTCGACGAATCGGGGGCGGCGGTCGATTGGGTTGTCCTGCTCATCGTTCGATCCCCTCAGGCTTCCCTCATCAGCTTGCGATACGCGAGCCACCAGTTCCACTGCGTATCGTCCTTGGTAAAGCCCGGGTAGAGCAGCCCGCCGCCCTTCCAGCCTTCGGGCCGCTCATGGCCGTGCAGAGCCTGGTATTTGAGCGTCATCGTCTTCGATGCCGCGCCGTGCGCGTTGCGCATGATCTGCGGCCAAACGTCGGCATCGTCCTGCTCGATCGTTCCCGAAGTGCCAGACTGCTGGATCGAGTTCTGCAGCATGTCGCGCTTAACCTGCGGTGCCGCGTCTTTCTCGGCGAAGATGAAGTTGACGAACTCGACCTTGCCGGGTCCGCGCGGAACGTAGGTGTGAAGCGCGAGCGCGCCCGACGAGCCGCCGTCCATGCGCGGAGCGAAGATGAACAGCACCAGCACGTTGGGAAAAATACCGCCGACCTGCGGCGGAATCGTCGCCAATTGCTCGACCTGGTCGGGCGACAGGTTCCTGAACAGCTGCGGGATCAGATCGGGCGTGATGCCCGGCGGCGGCAGCATGTGCAGCCGCTCCTCGACCGACTTTCCTTCGAAGCTGACGTTCGAGAACATCTTGAAGGTCTGCGCGGCTTCGAGGCAACGCAGCGAATGGCCCTGCTCGCACGAGACATCGACGCCGTACATGCCGGGTGCCTGGTCGTAGATCGACTCGGCGGTCCCGCCCATGATACCGCCCTCCATCAGCGAGCGGTGCAGCGTCAGCGTGTGGAAGCCGTCCGAAGCCGACTGCTCGCTGGGAATTTTCCAGTTGCACGGGACAATGAACCGCTGCGGCGGCCCGAGCAGCTCGAGCCCGCCGTCGGTACGACAGAACAGCTGGTCGAAATAATATTTGGACTCGCCGAGAAACTCGTCGAACGATGGACCGTCGATGTTCCAGGTCGCGAAGATCAACCCGCCATAAAGCTGGACGCGCGCTTTCTTCAGCCCGAGCTTGGCCTTGGGGGTGTCGTTGCCGTGCATCTTCTCGCGCTCGACCGGGGCACCGATGAAGTCGCCGTTCGGCTTGAACGCCCAGCCGTGGTAAATGCACTGATGGATTGGCTTGTTGCCGGCCTCGGCGGTACAGACGCGCATGCCGCGGTGGGGGCAGACGTTGAGCGAGACGTTGACGTTGCCCTCGCGGTCGCGCGCGATGATGACATTGTCCTCGGCCATGTCGCGGACGATGAAGTCGCCGGCCTTGGGGATTTCGCTATCGTGGCCCAGCAGCAGCCAGGTCTTGGCGAAGACGCGTTCCATCTCGAGCCGGTAAAGCTCCTCGTCCGTCATGACGCGCAGTGAGACTTCGTTCGAATCGATTTTAACGAGTTCGTCAAGCGTCGTTCCGTCGCTCAGCACGAGACCGGATGTCTGAAGCATGACACTCTCTCCTGATCGGGCAGCAAATTTAGTTCGTACTTGAGCGGCTATACAGATTGTATCAGATGTGTTCAAGGCGTAAAATAAACTAAGGAGAATCGGATGTCTGGCCTGCTCAAGGTGATCATTAACAAGCCGGCCTGCTGCGGCTACGGCGTGTGCGCCGAGATCTGCCCCGAGGTGTACAAGCTCGACGAGCACGGCATGGTCTATATCAATAGCGAGATCGTACCCGTGGGGATGGAAGAGCTGGCCCGCGAGGCTGCCGATGCGTGCCCGCAATCGGCGCTGAAGGTGGTCGAAGCCTGACTGGCGGTGAGCGCCCGCACGCCGACCGGTCAGAAGCTTTCAGACGTCGCGTAAAGATGAATTCGCGCGGCATTGGCATTGCCGGACTGTTCGCACATGAACAGGATCGCGCGGGCGATATCGTCGGGGACCATCGCGGGAATATACTCGTCCCAGCCGGGCCGTCCGCCCTTTTTCATCTCCTCGAAGATCTCGGTGCTGGTAGTGCCGGGTGCGATCAGCCCGACGCGCACTCCGGTGCCCGCCAATTCGATTCGCAGAACCTCGGTGAAAGCGTCGAGCGCGCGCTTCAATCCGCCGTAAACGCCGGTTCCGGCAGCGGTGATCGAGGCACCGATGCTCGACAGATTAACGATCTGACCGGTGCCGCGCGCTTTCATATGACGTGCGAACAGGATGCTTGACCGAACCACGGCGGCGTAGTTGATCGCGATCAGCGCTTCGAGGTCGGCAAGATCAAAAGCATCGACATGGCTGGTGCGCAGGATGCCGGCGTTGTTGATCAGGATATCGACAGCGCCAAGCCGCTCCTGCGCCGCCGTCAGCAGCGCCTGTGCCGCATCCGGTTGCGCCAAGTCGATCGCCAGCCAGGTCGCGCCGCTGCCGATCTCGCGCGCCAGTGTCTCGAGCCGGTCGCCGCGCCGTGCGACGAGCATGACCTGCGCGCCGGCCGCGGCCAGCGCCCGCGCCGTCGCTTCGCCGATACCCGACGACGCGCCGGTGATCACCGCGGTCTTGTTGGCTAGGTCCGGCATGGTCTAGGTCGACGACACGGAGACGAACTGGCGCCGGGCGATACGCCAGCCATTGCTCGTCCGGATCAACTGGTCGTCGTAATATCCGATCGCGTGGTGCACCGGTCCGCCGTCGCCGATTGGCAGCAGCAACGCGTCGACATAGGAGCGCGCCTCGGCATGGCCGTCGCTCATGGCGATCTCGATATTGGTGATGCGGTGCAAGGTCGTGCCGACGTCGGCATGCGCCTGTTTCATGAACTGCGTAATCGCCGCCGGTCCGCGCCACTTGCCGAAGCTGCCATAATCGCATTCGCAATCGTCGGAGAAACAGGCGCGCAGCCCGTCCCAGTTGCGCCGGTCGATCGCGCAGCCATAGGACAGCAACAACGCGCCGATTGCCCGCTCGTCCTGCGCGCTCAACACATTGCCTTTCATTGGCTGCACGACGGCTCCAATCGATTTTCCGCATGACACAGGTACGATGTTCCGGATCGATCTTGCCCTTCTTTGGATAGGGCGCTTGCTCCGGGGTCGAGGGAGTGATGTCGGCGTGGGCTACTGCTGGGCGATGACCACATCCCCGCGCCGCGCCAGCGTCACGACGGCTGGACGCCCGCGGTGCGCGCGACGTTCCGCGACGAACTGGCCTACAGCGCTTCGCCGCGGCTAGCGGCTGAGTATGCCGGGCGCGAACGCGGAGCTGACGAGGCGCCTAGCGGCCGATCGGGTAAAAGATCGACTTCTCCTGCTGGTATTCGCGCAACCAGTTCGGACCATATTCGCGGCCGATGCCCGATCGCTTGTAACCCCCGATCGGGGCGAAGCTCATCGTGCCGGTACCGCCGTTGAGACCGACGCTGCCGGTGCGGATGCGGAGCGCCATGGCGTAGCCCGCGGCCGGATCAGCGGTCTCGATCATGCCGGCTAGGCCGTATCGCGAGTCGTTGGCGATCCGGACAGCCTCGTCGTCGCTGCCAAAGCCGATGATGCAGCCGACCGGGCCGAAAATTTCGTCCTGCGCGATCGCCATGTCGTTGGTAACGTCGTCAAAAACCGTCAGTTCGACGAAGTAGCCCGTGGCGAGCCTCGCCGGACGACCGCCGCCGCACAGCAATGTCGCGCCACTCGCCTTGCCGAGCGCGATATAGTGTTCGACCTTGGCACGCTGCGCCGCGCTGATCAGCGGCCCCATTGTCACCGATGGGTCGGCGGGGTCCCCGATCCTGATGTATGCCGTGATCCCCGCAACGGCAGCAGCGAACGCTGGCCGGATGCTGTCGTGGACGAGGAACCGCGTTGTGATCGCACAGCCTTGGCCGGCATTAACCGACAGAATGCCGACCGCCATCGCCGCCGCGCGCTGCACATCGGCATCGGCGCGCACGATCAGCGCCGATTTGCCGCCGAGTTCGAGGTGGACCTTCTTCAGCGTGGGCGCGGCCTGCGCCATGATCGTCGCACCGACGCCCTCCGAGCCGGTAAAGGTGATCATGTCGACGCGCTCGTCGGTGCATAGCAAACGGCCCTGCTCGATGCCGCCGGTGACGATGTTGAGCACGCCCGGCGGCAGCCCGATCTCCGCCGCTATCTCGCCGAACAGCAGCGCCGAGAAAGGCGTGAAAGGCGACGGCTTGAGCACCATCGTGCATCCGGCGAGCAGCGCCGGACCGATCTTCGCCAGGTTGAGCAGAAACGGGAAGTTATAGCCGGTGATCGCGCTGACCACGCCGAACGGCTCGCGCACGACCGTCGTGCCGCCGATGTTCATCGGACCATCGGGCGCAAACATATTGGGGTTGATGTCGATCGGCAACCGCTCGGGCTCGTCGCGGCGGGCGTATCTGATGGTCGCGGCGAGGTGGTTGATCGGGTTCGCGACCTGCATGCCGTGCGTGACAGGCTGGGCACAGCCGACCTCGGCGACGATCAACGCGGCAATGTCCGCCCGGCGCGCGTCGAGCGCGGCGACCATCCGGTCGATGACGGCACAGCGCTGATCCATCGCCATCGTCGGCCACGGACCGTCGTCGAACGCGACACGCGCGGCAGCGATCGCGGTTTCGATCTGTGCGACGCTGGCGACTGGAGCCTGTCCGATGACCGCTTCGGTTGCCGGGTTGAGGACAGGCTCGGTGCCGCCCTCTGGTGCGTGCCAAGCACCGTCGATGTACAGCTCGCCGAGCTGGGTGAAGGGCACGGTCATGCGGCGGCCTTTGCGGAAAGGAGGATCTCGGCAGCGTTCATCGCCAGTGCCATCGCGGGGGCGTTGGTATTGCCCGAGACCAAGGTCGGCATGATCGAGGTGTCGCAGACCCGCAGGCCGCTAACGCCGCGCACCCGCAGCTGCGGGTCGAGCGGCGCGTCGCCGTCGGCACCCATCCGGCAGGTGCCGGCAATATGATAGCTGGTGCCACCCAGCGCGAGCAGGTTGGCGAGAATGTCCTCGTCGCTGTGAACGGTCGCACCTCGCCCGGTCTCCGCGATGATCCAGTCTGACAACGCTTTCTGCTGGCCGATACGCCGCAGCCACTTGAACAGTGCCAGCGCCGCGTCGCGGTCGACCTCGGCGGCAAAATGATTGGCGTTGATAGATGGTGCCGCTTCGACGTCGCGCGAAACAATGTGCGTAAAGCCGCGGCTTTCGGGCCGGGTGAAATATCCGAGCAGGCGCATGCCTTCGAAGCGGTCGAGCAGCGGCCGCCCGTCGGCCCCGATGCTCATCGTCACGAACATCGAGCCGATCTGGGCATCGGGACGGTCCAAGCCATCGCGCGTCCGGACGAACCCGCCGACCTCGTGCGCGGCGTCGGTCATCGGCCCCTTCGAGAAAAGGAAGTATTGCAGTGCGGACGCGATCAGGCGTGCGCCCTGCAGCTTGGCGTTCGAACTGCCGCCACGCACCTTCCAGTCGAGCGCGACATAGCGGTGTTCGCGCAAGTTCTCGCCGACGCCGGGACTGTGCGCGACGACATCGATCCCGAGCGCCTGCAACCGCGCACCGTCACCAACTCCCGACATTTCAAGCAGCTTTGGCGTTTCGACCGCACCCGCCGCCAGGATGATCTCGCCGTGGCAGCGCACTGTCCGATCAGCAAGTTGCAGACCGGCCGCGTGACCGTTCTCGAACAGGATGCGCGAAGTACGTGTGGCGGACAGAACATCGAGATTGGGCCGCGACCGCACCGGATCGAGAAAGGCGCGCGCAGCCGAGAAGCGCTTGCCTTTGAAGGTCGTGAGCGTCTGATAACCCATGCCCTGGTCGGCTACAGCCTCGACATGATTGACGTCTTCGACCGTCGGTACGCCCAACTCGCGCGCCGCGCCGAGGATAGCCGCGGCGAGCGGGCTATCGGTAGAGTGCCGCGACACCCTAAGCGGCCCGCCGGTGCCGCGCCATTCATCGGCACCGAGCACATGGTCCTCGAGCGCGACGAACTGGCGGCCGATCTGGTCCCACCCCCAGCCGGTGCAGCCCGAGCTGGCCCAGTCGTCGTAGTCCCGGGGACTGCCGCGCATATAGACCATGCCGTTGACCGAACTCGAGCCGCCGACCGCTCGCCCTTTCAGCCATAATTCTTCGGGCTGGTTGCCGCCGGGGCTGACGGGATAGGCGTAGACGTGCGGATTGGCCGGATCGAGCAGCTTGCCGATGCCGCGCGGCATGCGGATCAGCGGGCTTTTGTCGTCGGGACCGCTTTCGATCAGCAGGACACGGTTGCGCGGATCGGCCGACAGACGGTTAGCGAGCACGCATCCCGCCGAACCCGCGCCGACAACGATATAGTCATAGCTCTCCATTGTTGGAAAAATGCCTGCATTCCGCGTTTTGCCACCTTTCCGGCGATAGGCTGGCCACCTGGTCAACCTGTCTATTCCGTCGGAAAGGAGAAGGCGGATGATCGCGTTATCGCATCCCGAGGCCATGCTTGCCGATGCGGGGTTGCCCGATGACCTTGCCAGGGGCGTGCGTCCCGGTCTTACCGCCGCGCTCGACGCACTCGCGATGCAAGGTCTTAGCGAAGAGGGGCGCGGGCGGGCGCTGGCGCAGTTTCGTGGCAATCTCGCCCGGCTTGCGGCAGTTGCGGGCGATCGTGCGAAGCATCCCGAAATCGCCGACGTCGTGATCGACCGGCCAGTGTTCATCCTCGGCCTGCCGCGTTGCGGGACGTCCATCCTGCACGCGCTGATTGGGGCCGACCCCGATGTCAGGACGCCGTTGCAGTGGGAGGTCGCCGCACCCTCGCCGCCGCCCGATACCGCGACCTTTGCTACCGATCCGCGTGCCGACGGCTTCGACGCCTATGTCGCGGCTAATTTCACCGGCATCTGGGCCGACGTCCTCAAGGCACATCCGATCGGTGCGCGCATTCCCCAGGAGTGCGGCATGATGCTCGAGACGGCATTTCAGGGAATCAACCCGACGATGCTGTTCAGCCTGCCCGGCTATTATCGCTGGTATCGCGATGCCGACACGACCTTCGGCTATCAGGTGCACAAGATGTGGCTGCAACATATGGCGTGGAAAAACCCGCGCCGGCGCTGGGTGCTCAAGGTGCAGGAACATGCTTACCACCTGCCCGAGCTGATGCGCGTCTATCCGGACGCCGTGCTGGTCCAGCCGCACCGCGATCCGGCCACCGTAATGGCCTCCATTTCACGGCTGATCGAAGTCATCCGCAGCATCAGCTTCGAGCACATCGACCGTCCCGCGCTTGGGCAGGAGCTGATGCATCTGTGGCATGACGGTCAGGTCCGCGCGATCGCTTTCCGCAAGGACAACCCGGCGATCAAGGTTCACGATATCGCTTTCCGCGATCTTATCGCCGACCCGATCGAAGCGGTGCGCGGGGTCTATGCCCATGCCGGGATGGAGTTCACGCCGATTACCGAGCAGGCGGTGCGCGGCTGGTGGGCAGCTAATCCGTCCGACAAGCACGGCCAGCATCGCTATGAGCTAGCGGACTACGGTCTGACGCGAGGCGAGGTCGAAACTGTTTACGCGGACTATATCGCCGCTTATCGCGATTATCTGTGAGCCAGCCGGCCGATTGTGTTGCGGCATTCGGTGACACGGCAACACTGCGCGCTTTGCTCGAACACCCTGCCGATCCGCGGCTTGCCGCCGAGACCGAAAAGCTGCTGTTCATGGCTCTGACGTCCGGCTGGTTCAGTACGTTCGCCGATCCCGATCTTCCCGATTTCGTGCCTGCGGTGAACACGCATTTGAACCTTGTCGGGACTAACCCCGACTTCATCTATGGTGCCGCTTCGATCGATGGCGCAGGTAGCTATGTCATCAGCGGCGAGCGCGGTGATGGGCTGTTCCTGTTGCTTGACATCGTTGCCGGCGGCCTCGGCGTCATGGACAAACTCGGGCCGTCGCTCGGGACCGTCGATCTCGGTGCCCTGATGCTCGATCCGAACGGCCGCTTCATGCTGCTGTTGAGCAGCGAACGTCCGGCGAACTGGACCGGTGACTGGCGGCGGCTCGACTCAGAAGCGCGGTCGCTGACACTTCGTCAGGCGCGCTATGACTGGGGCGAAGGACGTGATGCCTGCGTCACGATCGAGCGGATCGACAAGGCGCACGCGCCGCGCCGCTGGTCGTCCGAAGAAATCACGGAGCGTCTTACCGCTCTCGCCGGCTACCCGGCGCGGCTGGCGGGAATGGCGCTCGGTTTTATCAAGGCGCAGCGCGACAAGGAGCTGTGGAACACGCTCGAGCATGATGACTGGGCCGGGCGCGGCGGCGTTACGGGGCAGCACTACTATCAGGGCCTGTTCCGGCTCGAGCCGGG
Organism: uncultured Sphingomonadaceae bacterium; assembly: GCA_964247215.1. GTDB lineage: Bacteria > Pseudomonadota > Alphaproteobacteria > Sphingomonadales > Sphingomonadaceae > Polymorphobacter_B. Next base: position 1,765 of record CAXTTR010000019.1, on the reverse strand, counting down.
TGAGGTGCTGTTGCTGGATACCGAACTACCCGAACAGGTGCGTTACTGGAATGTTCAGCTATCCGACATGATGTGGAACAGCATCGACTGGATGAACCGTCAGTCGAGCCTTAATGGCGGGCAAGCGCGCATCGACAGCGACGGCCGCTTCCGTGCGGTGATCGCGCTGACAGATCCCGGGGTGCCTAACTGGCTCGACCCCGGCGGCAACCGCGAGGGCGCGATAATGCTCCGCTGGACCGAGGCGAGCAGCGGGCCCGCGCCGTCGCTGACGGTCGTGCACGCGGACAAGCTACGCAGCTTCCTGCCCGCGGACACACCGCTGATCACC
>CAXTTR010000019.1:0-1424 GCA_964247215.1 uncultured Sphingomonadaceae bacterium | reverse complement strand
CCCCGGAGGTGCGCGAGCAGCAACTTCGTGCGCGGCGTCGCGCCGTGCAATGGCGCCGGCGCTGGTAGTCGTGCGACCTTCCTAAGGTTGTCGCGGCAATGCGAAGGCGATCAGCTGGTTGCCGTATCCGGATAAGATTCCGCCGTGTCCGCCAGCGGCGATGACGACGAACTGACGTCGGCTCGTTGGCGACCAATAGCTCATTGGCGTCGCATTACCGCCCGCGGGTAGTCGTGCTTTCCACACTTCGGTCCCGGTTCGCGCATCATAGGCGCGGATCATATGCTCCTGCGTTGCGGCGATGAAGACCAGCCCCGACGCGGTGATCACAGAGCCGCCGATATTGGGAACTCCCATCGGGATCGGCAGCCCGGTACTCAGCAGCAGCGGGCCGCTGTCGCGCGCGGTGCCGAACGGCTTTTGCCACAACAGCTTGCGCGTATCGAGGTCGACCGCGCTGATCAGGCCATAGGGTGGCTGGGTGCACGGCGCGACGAGCGGCGACAGGAACGGCTTGACCGATACCGCATAGGGCGTCCCGGCCTGTGCGACGGGTCCGGCGATATTCTCGAAACTCGGTTTGGCAACGGGTTTCAGACCAATCGCGTCGGCCAGTTGGCGCGGGATCAGCCGGTTGTAGTTGATCACGTGCGACGAGTTGACGATCATGATCCGGCGCAGCGGATCGATCGAGACGCTGCCCCAGTTCATCCCGCCGAGCGATCCGGGCCAGGTGATCGTTGGACGGTCGGTGCCGATCGGCGTCATCGCGCCGTCGAACCGCGCCCGGCGGAATCGCAGGCGGCACCAGGCCTGGTCGATCGGAGTGATGCCCCACATCGACGCCTCGCTCGGCCGTCGTCCGGCAAAGCTCGGCATTCCGGTCGAGAACGGCTGGGTCGGTGACGAGCGCTCGCCGGGGACAGTGCTGACCGGCACCCGCCCTTCGGTTACCGGTGCAATCGGCTGGCCGGTACGCCGGTCGAGCAGGAAAATTTCACCGCGCTTGGTTGGCTGGACCAGCGCCGGGCGGCCGTCGGCGAGATCAACCAGCACCGGCTGCGACGACACGTCGTAATCCCAAAGATCGTGGTGCGTCGTCTGGAAGCTCCAGCGCGGCTGTCCCGTCGCAACGTCAAGCGCGACGACTGAACTGGAAAAGCGGTCCATCGCCGGCGTGCGCTGGCCGCCGTAATAGTCGGGGGTGGCGTTGCCGGTCGGGACGTAAACCAGTCCGAGCGCTTCGTCGCCGCTCATCGGAGCCCAGCTGTTCGGCGTTCCCGGCGTATAGGTTTCGCCGGGTGCGGGTTCGCCCGCGCGATCGGGGCGGCCCATGTCCCAGGCCCAGGCGAGTTTGCCGCTCACCGCGTCGAAGGCGCGAATAACACCGGAGGGCTCGCCGGTCGATTGACCATCGGTGACCC
>CAXTTR010000018.1:684-16328 GCA_964247215.1 uncultured Sphingomonadaceae bacterium | reverse complement strand
GGCCATATTGCACCGGCAGCGGCCGATCGAGGCCATACGCCTGTGCGATCCGGGCCAGTGCGGCGGGCGTTACCGAGGGATTGTCGGCGTAGACGTCAAGCGGACCGCCCGGCGCCAGGTGGATCACGGTGAACAGGACCAGCGAAATGCCGAGCAGCAACGGCAGCGCCGCGGCGAGCCTGCCGAGCAGCATGCGCCCGCTCACGCGAGCCGCCAGCCGGCGCACGAAACGAACGGCGTCATGTTCGTCGGATTGGGCGTGAAATCGAGCAGCCGGTCGCTTTTGCTGATCACCGCCGAGCCGCTGGTGAGCGGGATGGTCGGCAGGTCGAGGGCGAGCAGATGCTGCATTTCGAAGGCAGCGTGCCGGCGCGCCTCCGGGTCGAGCGTCGTTTCCATCCGGGCAAGAATGCGGTCCATCGCCGGGTTGCTGTAGCCCTGTCCGTTGTTCGAGCCCTTGCTCGAGAAAAACCGGCTATAGACCGGATCGGCACCGGTGACCCACGAGCTGTAGTTAAGATCGTAATCACCTTTATAGCGAGCTTGCCGGTACGACACGCCGGTCTTGTTGTCGGCGATGGCGGCGATCCCGATCGCCTGAAGCTGCGCGATGATGACCTGCTGCGCCAGTTCGTCGTCGCCCTTTCCCGCCTGGCAGACAAAGCGGTACGACAGGCGCTCGTCGCCGCGCGCTCGAACCCCGTTCGCCTGCAGGATGTAGCCGGCCGCGTCGAGGATGCCGCGCGATGCCGCCGGATCGAAGCGGTGATCGAGGCTTTCCGGATCGTAGAAGTCGAAGATCGGCACGACGACCGACTTGATCGGAGTCTGGAAACCGCCATTGACCTTGACCAGCACGCTGCGGTCGATCGCGTGCGCGACCGCACGGCGGACGGCAGGATCGCGCAGCGTCGCGTTCCTGAAGTTGAAGTCGAGATGCTGCCATGACAGCAACGGCGACTGGATCAGCGCGACCCCGGGCAGGTGGGTCATCTGCTTGGCCTGATCATAGGGGGTCAGCGTCACCAGATCGAGCTCGCCCGAGCGGAGCTGGGTCAGCAGCGTATTCGAGTTCGGGATGATCTTGAAGATCAGGCGGTCGATCGCGGGGAGCTGGCGTCCGCCAGCGTCGCGTCGCCAGTAGAGCGGATTCCGCTCGGTCAGCACATATTGCCCGCGGCGGAACTCGCTGACCATGAACGGACCGGTGCCGATCGGGCGCTCATTATACGGCGCGGTGTTCAGATCGACCCCGTCGAGCAGGTGCTTGGGAAGGATGCCGAAGGTGAACAGCGTCGCCGCAAATGCGGGCGCGATCTTGTCGTAGTGGCAGACGACGGTGAACGGGTCGGGCACGTCGATGGCGACGACCGCGTCTGATCCATCCTTCGACTCCGCCAGAAACGCCGGGTTGCGGACCGCCCGCCAGGTGAACTCGACATCGGCGGCGGTGAACGACGCCCCGTCGTGCCAGCGCACGCCCTCGCGCAAATGATAGGTGATCGTCATTCGTTGCCCGTCAGGGGCCACGACGATGCCGCCGTTGGCCAGCGTCGGCACCTGCGTCGCGAGGACGGGGACGTAGCGGGCGTTGCGGTCGGGAGCGAGCAAGCCTACGACGACCGCCGCCTCGACGTCGCCGAGGAACCCGGTCGAATAGGCGTTCAGCGTGTCGAGATCATAGGTCAGGCCGACAACGAGCGTGTTGCCGTCCCGCCGCCGCTTCGGCCCGCACGCGGGCAGCACTGCCGTGGCGAGCGTCGCTGCGAGCGCGTCGCGCCGTGACCAGCAATCGCCGAAAACGCCCGCGACCAAGCTCAATAACCCTGCAGGCGGTCGACAACGTGACGTAACGGCTCGCCACGTTCGTACCGCCGCACGTTCTCGGCCATGATCGCGACCGAAGTGCGGGCGTGCGTGATCGCGGCGACATGCGGCGTCACGAAGACCTTGGGATGACGCCAGAACGGATGATCGGCAGCGAGCGGCTCCTGGCGGAAGACATCGAGCGCGGCGCAGTCGAGAAGCCCTTCGTCGAGTGCCTTCAGCAGGTCGGAATCGACCACCGTCACGCCGCGGCCGCCGTTGACCAGCAAGCCCGCGGGAGCCATTCGCGCAAGCAGCGCATAGTCGACCAGATCGGCGGTCTCCGCTGTCGCCGGCAGCAGATTGACGAGGATATCGGCACCGTCGACCGCAGCCGGCAGCTGGTCGCGACCGGCGAAGCAGCGGACGCCGGCCAGCTCGTGTGTCGTTCGGCTCCACACCCGCGTTTTGAAGCCGAACGACGCCAGCATCGCGGCGACCGGACTGCCGAGCGCTCCCGCACCCAGGATCGTCACCGTTCGCTCGCTTGCCAGCAGCTCGCGCCTGGGCTGCCATTCTGCTGCCGCCTGCTGCGTGCGGTAGCCGAACAGGTTGCGGTGCCAGCCGAGCACCCGGGCAGCGACCCACTGCACCATGCCTTCGACCAGCCCGGGATCGACCATCCGCACCACCGGGACGTCTTGCGGCAGCTCACCCGATGCCAGCAGATGTTCGACGCCGGCGTTGAGGCTGAGGACGACTTCGAGGCCGTGTAGCCGGGCGAGCAGTCCAGACGGGGGAACGCCGACAACGACGTAGGCGGTCGGCCGATCGTCGTCGGGCACGTTCAGGACGATGTCGTGGCCGGGCAGCTCGCTCCGGAACAGGCCGGCGAATACCTCGGGGTTGTGACGCACGGCGATCATGATCCGCTTCATCGGTTAGATCTCGTGTTGGCGAATACAGGCGGCGGCATGCCCGTCGTCGCTGGCCTCAAGCACCGGCACGACCTCGCCGCAGCGCGCCAGTGCATGCACGCAGCGGGTTCGGAAAACGCACCCGGACGGCGGCGACAACGGGCTTGGCGGGTCGCCAGGTAAGAGCTGCCGGGGCCCGCGCTGGCCGGGGCGGATGCCGGGCACGGCGTCGAGCAGCGCGCGCGTGTAGGGATGCCGTGGATGAGCGAAGACGTCGCCGGTTCGGCCGGTCTCCATCACCCGGCCGAGATACAACACCAGCACACGGTCGCAGAAGTGTCGTACCAGATCGAGATCATGGGCGATGAACATCATCGCGAGCGACATTTCCGCCTGAAGGTCCATCAGCAGGTTGACGATGCCCGCCTGGACCGAGACGTCGAGTGCGGACACGGCTTCGTCGGCGATCAGCAGGCTCGGCTCGACGATCAACGCCCGCGCGATGCCGACGCGTTGACGCTGCCCGCCAGAAAGCATGCGCGGCCGTTGCTGCGCCGTCGACCGCGACAGGCCGACGCGTTCGAGCATCGCCGCGACACGATCGGCGCGTTCGGCGCGTGTCCCGATGGCATGCACGGCAAGGCCTTCGCCGACGGTGTCGCCAATATTCATGGCCGGGTCTAGGCTACCCGTCGGGTCCTGAAACACCGCCTGCATCCGGCGGCGGACCGGTCGCAGCCGTCCCGGCCGCAGCGTATCGATGCGCTCGCCGGCGAACCGCACCTCGCCCGCGCTCAGCGGCACGAGCTGCAGCACCGCCCGCCCCAGTGTCGTCTTGCCCGAGCCGCTTTCGCCGACGATGCCCAGCACTTCACCGCGATCAACCACGAACGAAACGTCGTGGACGGCTTGCAGAATCCGGTGCGGCTGAAACGGACCCGACCGTACGCGATATTGAACGCTCATCGCCGATACCGCGAGCAGTGCGGTCACAGGTCAGGCCAGCGATGGCAGCGCGAGGCTCGCTGCGGATCGACCGCCGCGAGCGCCGGCATCGTCACCCGGCAGTCTGAGACCGCAAACGAGCAGCGCGGCTCGAAAGCGCAGCCCGGCGGCAACCGCCGCAGATCGATGACACTACCCGGGATGACTTGCAGCCGCTGCCGTATCGCCGTGCCCGCCGTGGGCAGGCTGGCCAGCAGCGCGCGGGTATAGGGATGACGCGGCCGCTCGAACAGCTCGGCTGCGGGCGCGTTTTCGACGATGCGGCCGCCGTACATGACGGCGACGCGGTCGGCGATCTCGGCGACCAGCGCGAGGTTATGCGTGATGAACAGCACCGCCATGCCGCGCGCGCGCTGGATGCCGCGCAGCAGGTCGAGCACCTGCGCCTGGATCGTCACGTCGAGCGCGGTGGTCGGCTCGTCGGCGATGAGCAGGCGCGGGTTGCACGCCAGCGCCAGCGCGATCAGCACGCGCTGGCTCATGCCGCCCGACAGCTCGTGCGGATATGCCGAGGCGCGTTGCGCCGGATCCGCGATGCCGACCTCGCGGAGCGCTTCGATCACCGCGGTCCGCAGCGCCCGGCCGCGCAGGCCGCGGTGCAGACGTACCGACTCAGCGATCTGGTCGCCAACGCGTTGCACCGGATTGAGGCTGGTCATCGGATCCTGGAATATCATCGCGATCTGTCGGCCGCGAATCTGTGCCATGCCGCCGGGCGGCAATTCCAGCAGCTCGAGCGGCGCCGCACCGTCGGTGCGGAGCGTCACCCGCCCTGCCAGCACTGCATTATGCCGGTCGTGCAAACCCATCACGCTGAGGCTGGTCGCCGACTTGCCCGAACCGCTCTCGCCGACCAGCGCGAGCGTCTCGCCAGCCCGGATCGCCAGGTCGACGCCGTGAAGAACGCGAACCGTGCCCTTATCGGCGTCCATGAAGTCGAGTGTCAGGCCCTCGACATCGATCACCGGCCCGGCACCCTCCAAAATCACGTCAGCAGACCCGCCCGGGCCATTTCCTGCCCCGCCCAGGCGACGGGGACATGGCCGTATCCGATCAGCGTGTCGTGAAACCCGCGCGTCGTGCCGCGCCAGCGCGGGCGCAGATCGCGGATGGCGTCGACGCCGGTCGCATACATCAGCCGGGTTGCCGGCAGCATCATGTTGCGGGTGATCTCGGCGTCGACGCGTTCTGCGGCGAAGCCGGCCTCGTTACGATAAAAGGCGGCCGCTTCGGTTGGCGACCACTCGCCGGTGTGGAGGCGGATATCGACGAGGACGCTGGCAACGTTGCGGCGCTCCAGCTGCTTGAGATAGACCAGCTGGGCGGGCGCGTAGAAGTCCGGCGCTTCCGCCATCAGATCCTGAGCGTAGCAGGCCCATCCCTCGACCATCGTCCCCGATGATAGAAAGGCGATGCCGAGCGCGCAGTCGGTACCGGCGACGCGCGCCAGTTGCGAGGCGGCGGTGCGGGCACGGGCGTTCTGAGTATGATGACCGACGCTGCCGTGGTGGACGGCGTGAATGACCTTGACGCTGGTGTCGTTGTTCGCCCGCAGATAAGCGTCCACGTCCACGTCCGCGTCGGCTGGCGGCGGATTGATCCAATAGGCACTTCCGGTCCCGGCAGCGTGCGCCGGCGGTGACCGATACGGCAGGAAGTAGAGCACCTGCGCGACCCGATGGAAGCATGGCATCAACCAGCGATAGGCGAGTGCATAGTCGTCTGCAGCGGAGACCAACGCAGCCGAGGCGGCGCACGTCGTAGCGTCGAGCGCGCGACAGCGGCCGATCATCGCCTCGGCAGTCGGTGACTTCTGGTCCGCCAGTCCGGCGATGATTTGAGCTGCGGTACGCGACGGATCGACCCGCAGCGCGAGTTCGGCGAGTTCTTCGCCGTATGCGGTGAACTGCAGCTCAGCCCGGCGTATCGCTTCGTCAGGACCGAAATCGAGCCCGTGTACGTCGCGCATCAAAAGTTCGAGATAGTCGCCGCCGCAGGCCGCCGAACGATCGGGCAAGTCGGCAATAGCGGTCGCAAAGGCGCGAAACGCACCGGCGGCACGCTCGGCGGGCAACCGCCAGTCGTCTTGCCAATCCGGATGAAGCCGCAGGTCCTCGCCCAGGAACAGCGCTGCGGCATCGGCCTCCCGGATTGCCCGCAAGGTTTGCGCCCGCGGTGCCGCGGCGGTCGCCAGACGGGCCCGACCATCGGCAAGGAAATCGGGGATGCCTTCCAGCCGCGCTCGAACGGCATCGCATGGCGTTTCACGCCCGCTAGGCAGCAGCAACGAGATTACCGCAAAGGCGGCTTCGCCGGTGTACCACGCCGGATTCGCTAAGCGGGACAGGTGATCCGGCGCGGCCGCGGCCATGCCGATCTGCGCCAGCGCCAGCCGGCGATCGAGCCGCGCGCCGACGCTGTCGTCCTCGGGCAGGGCATCGATCTTCGTCCGCAACGCCGCAAGTTGCCGTCGCTCGTCGGCGGCAGCAGATACGGAAGCGTCGGGGAGCCGGTCATCGTAGCCGGCGATTCCCATGAAACTCGCATCGACCGGCCGAAACGCGAAGTGATGCGCGAGATAGGCCTCGGCGACGGCGCTCACTGGCGGGTGATCTCGACCCAGCGGCGCTCGAAGTGTGCAGCGATGATCGCGTCGACGATCTCCTGGCTCTTGGCACCGTCGAAGAAGGTGCACTCTTCGGGCCGATCCTCGACGATCTCGTCGACAAAGAAGCGGATGAGATTGCGGAAATACAGCTCGGGCCACGGCGTGCCGAGGCCGGTGTTCGGCGGCAGGTCCGCGACCGTCAGTTCGACCGGCCGGAACTCGACGTCGTCCGCCCGGGCAAGGTGCAGCGTCTCGGCCACGCCAGCTTCGGTGACCAGACGGGCGACGGCAGCACCCTTGGAGCCGTAGATGCGCAGTTCAATGCCGGGATAATTGCCGACGGCAACATAGCTGGTCTGCAGCATGCCTTGCGTTCCGCTCGCAAATTCGACGAGCGCCACGGTACCGTCCTCGACCTGAAAACGCTGACGCCCTTCGAGACCGCGAACGTAGCGCTCGGGCACGAAGTTTCGCATCGTGCTCGCCACCGCCGCGAAGTCGCCGCCGAGCCACCGCATCAGATCGACGAGATGCGAACCGTAGCCGATGATCGACGCGGGGATCAGCCGGTCACGCGGTGCGGTGATGTCGAACTGGCGCAGCGGGAAATCGGGGTCGAGGAACTGCGAGTTCTGCTCGAGCCCGTGGATATGGAAGATCTCGCCGAGACTTCCCTCGTCGATCCACTGCTTGATCTTGCGGATCGCCGGCGAGTAGCGGAACGTGAAGCCAAGCTTGGTCCGGACGCCATTTTCGCGGGCGCGGCGTGCCGCATCGAACGCCGGCGCGGCTTCGGTGTGCAGCGGCTTTTCCGACATGACATGCTTGCCGGCAGCGATGACGTCGAGGCTGAGCGGCAGGTGCGTTACCGTCGGCGTACATACGTCGATCATCTCGATTGCGGGATCGGCGAGCATCTCGCGGTGATCGGTATAGACCGCGGCGGCACCAAACTGACTCGCCATCGCTTCGGCACGGCCCCGATCGATATCGCAGATCGCGGCGAGTTCGACCCGCTCGTGCGCGGCATAGCCGGGCAAATGCGCCTTCTCCGCCCAATGATGCGCGCCGATGATCCCGACTTTCAGCAGGCGCGGCATCAGGCCGGGACCGGCGCTTCAAACATTTCAAGACTGCGCGGGCTATGCACCTGGCCATAAAGATAGCGCATGAAGGCACCGCGATCGGCGGCGGCGACGCGTTCGCGAACCCGGCGGACGCTCTCGTTACCGGCGTAATAGCTGGCGATGAACGGCCCGCGGAACGGGTGGCGGGCCATCCGCAGCCGTCCCTGAACCCACGCCTCCTGTCCACAGCCGACCGTGCGCATGTAGTCGGTCACCGTCTCCGCCGGTTCGTTCCCGGCCATCAGCCGCCACGCCGCGGTGGTCTGTACCGCACTTCTCAGACTCCGCAGCGCAAGGTGGATCTCGTCGTCGCCGTCCTCGATCCAGTCGATCAGCTCGACGCCCTGATCGCCGATCCCTTCCTGAACGCAGCCGGTCACGGCATTGGCGGTGCAGAGCAGGGCATCGGCTTCGGAGCGGCCGGCCTCGACCTCGGCCCGCGTATACAGCAACTGGGTAGCGTGGCCCGGAAACACTTCATGGCAGACCAGGTGCTTGAGCGCGGACCGGCTGAAGCCATTGTCGACGTTCAGGTCCATCGTCCGCTCGGCAAAGCCGCAGCGCGCGGTGAACGGCACGTCGCGCAGCGGGTTGAGCGCCATGTCATAGTCGCCGGTGTCGAAGATCCGTTCGGCGGTTCGCGCCTTGGCCGCGGCCATCAGCGCGCGGAATTCAGCCTCGATCCGGTCGGGTGCGATCGCTCGCGCTGCCTCCCAGGCCGCGACCCGTTCGCGCAGCGGTCCGCGAACGAAGCCGGCGCGCGTCAGCCCGGCGGAAAGCGCGTCCGCATGCGCCTCGATCTCGTCCGCGGCGACGGCGGCGGGTGCGGCCCCGACAAGGTCGCGCACCTTGTCGGCATAGCCCATCGCGACGCCCGAGAAGAGCCGGGCAGCAGCTTTGAGCGAATGCACCATGTCGCGCAGAAACACCCCGCGCGCTTCGCCCGACCCTGCCGCGATCTCGCCCAGACTGTCGAGATCACCGAAGATTTCGGTCCAGTTCCGATACGTCTTCGCCGCGACGATATCCCCGCCCAGGTAAATCGGCACGAGTCCTTCGCCGTCGAGCAGGCTCTCGCCATTGGCCGGGCCGCGCTCGAACTGGTCGATCCCCATCGTGACCGCGGTGAGTTCCGCCCCGATCGCGTCCCGGTTGCCAGACAAATACGATCTCCCGATTCAGCGGCACCGCGGATCAGTATGCGCCACATTTGCCATCGTGCAACTGCGATCAGCACCGCGCGCATGGCGAACGAGCGCTGCCATGGCTGCGACCGTGGACGCAGAGCTAGCCGGTCGCGGCAACCTGGTAGAAGAAATCGACGAAGCCCATCGCGGCATCGTCCATGCCGAGCACTTTAGGATTTGTGCTTTCGATGAGCAGATATTCGTCGGGCGCATGGGCACCGGTGCCGTGACCAAAGCCGAACTGGCCGGCAGGAAGCGACACGGGAGCCGAGGTGAAGACGTAGCCCGGCCACGATCCGGCCAGCCGCGGATAGATCGACGTCTTGATGCCCGCACGTCGGTAGGCCGCCAGCTCGGCGGTGATCAAGGCTGATGTCTCCGCCGTCTCGGTCGGGTCATAGCCGCCTGAAACGTTGACCTCGATGTCGCCGAAGCCGCGTTTGGCAAGGTGCGCCCGCAACTTCGCGACGCAGTCGTCTTTTGTCTGATCGGGCACGAGGCGCATGTCGAGCTTCGCGGCGGCGCGGCCCGGCAGGATCGTCTTGCCGCCGGGGCCGGTATACCCCGCCACCAGCCCTTCGATGTTCACGGTCGGCTCGGCTGCCAGCCGCTCGAGCGTCCGCGGCCACGGCTGATCGCCGACGAAATGCTTGATTCCCATCTGTGCCATTTCGCTTTTCGGATCGCGCTTCGCCGCCGAGTCCGCGATGAGCGCTTTCTCACGCGCCGTCAGCGGACGGACATGCTCGAACCAGCCGTCGATCGCCGCGGTGTTGCCATCTGGCGTCACCAGCGTGGCGAGTGCCGCAACTAGATGCCAGGCAGGGCTGTCGACGATCGCCTTGTTGCTGGAGTGGAGATCATGCGCCGGTCCGCGCCCCCAGTTCTTGCCCGACGAGACCAGCTCCAGTTCGATGATCCCCTTCGCGCCGAGGTTAACGACGGCACCGCCGTCGACGGGATCCTGCCAGCTCGACGGGATGATCACCCCGACCGATTTCCTCAACGCGGCGGCGACATCCGGGCGACGGACGATCTGGTGAAAATGCGGCGAGCCGATCTCCTCCTCGCCTTCGCACACGAGGACGAGGTTGACCGGCAGTTTGCGCCCCGACTTCTTAAAGGCGTGCAACGCCGCCAGCATCAGCGACTCCGGTCCCTTCTGGTTGATGGCACCGCGACCGATGAGGACCTTGCCGAGACCGGGACGATCGATCAGCCTTCCCTCAAGCGGGGGAGAACTCCACTCCTTCGGATCGAACTGCTTGACGTCATACATGAAGTATAGGCCGAGCGTCTTTTCCGCGCCGTTGTCCATCGTGGCGAAGACACCCGGTACGCCGTCGGTCGGAACCTTTTCGACGTGCTGAAAACCGGAATCCCTGGCAAGCTGCATCATGTAGTTGCAGCCTTCCTCCATGTTGCGGCTTTCCGCGGCAATCGAGGGTAGCGCTATCCAGTCCCTTAGACGTTTGAGGTTGACATCGTGATCGGCCCTGATCGCTTCGCGGACTGCGGAGAGGTCCGACCCGGCAGCACCGCTCGCACCGGAACTTGCCAGCAGGGCAGCTGCAGCAGCGCCACGCAGCAGGGACCGTCGGTCACTATCGACCAAACCTGAATTACTCATTCCAGTCTCCCGATGTCGTCCAGGTCCGGGCAGCAACCTGTGACGCCCTGAGCGCAGAAGATAACGCGTTCCTCCGTCGAGTAAAGCGGAACCACGATGCTATTTGGTTAAGTAGATAAGCGCAATGCGAATGGCGTAGGCGGTCGGTTCGTCCCGGCTTGGCATCATCGGCCGGATCCGACTGCTCGCTTTTGGTCCACATGCCCACACAAGCCAGACCTCGGGCAAATGCGCGTTCATTCCACCAGTGTGGCGGCGATAACCTGCTCTGTGACCCATGTGGACCGGCGAGCAAGGAACCTGCATAAGGTCGGCGCCTGAACTGGAGCCGCACGATGACCTTTTCGCCTTACGACGCCGTGGTACCGTCCAACCTCCAAATCCTGGCGGCGGTCGATGCGTTGCTCGACAAGGCGGCGGCGTTTTGCTCCGAGCAGGGAAGGGCTGAGGCCGAGCTGATCGATGCGCGCTTGGCGCCCGACATGCTGCCGTTTGGATATCAGGTGAAGTCGTGCGCAGCACACTCGATCGGCGGGATCGAAGGCGTGCGGGCCGGCACCTTCTCCCCCGACCTGAAACCTTGGCCGACCGACTTTGCGAGTCTGCATGACGTCCTGCAAACGGCGGTCACAAGTCTTAGGGCAATCGACCGGGAGACTTTCGATGCACTGGCAGAGAGCGATACGCTGTTCGCCTTTGGAGAGACCCGGATGCCCTTTACGGGCGCGAACTTCCTGCTCTCATTTGCGCAGCCGAACTTCTATTTCCACGCCACTACTGCATACGCGATCCTGCGAGCGCAGGGTGTGAAGCTCGGCAAGCGAGACTTCATGGGCATGCCGCGGATCAAGCGTTAGCCTACAACGCGGACGTTTGGGCGTTGGGAGCGGGAAGTGACCTCCCGGTCTGATTGCAGACGCAGGATGTGGAGTACCGGATGAGCGTGGCTTTCACAAAGGAGGGGGACGCCGAGGCGGCCGCCGCCGACCTGCCCGACCGGCCGACCTCGCCGCATCGGAACCTTGTCACCGCGTCCGGACTCGCCCAGATCAACGTCGAATTATCGGCGGCCAGGGCGGCATACGGAGTTGCACAGGCGGCGAGCGGTATTGCTGCGGACCGCACAGAGATGGCCCGGGCGACCCGGGATCTGCGCTACTGGTCGTCGCGTCGCGCGACTGCACAGCTGGTGGAAGGCGGCGACTGTGCCGCGGTCCGCTTCGGCTGCGCCGTGACGATCGTCCGCGATGATGGCTCGACGGCTACCTACCGCATCACCGGCGAGGACGAAGCCGATCCGGCTGCGGGGCGGATCGCTTACGTCGCTCCCGCCGCGCAGGCCCTGCTCGGCAAAAGCGTCGGCGATAGCGTGACAATCGCTGGCAGGGGTGTCGAGATCATCGCCGTCGGCGAGCTGTAGTGATTGAATCCAGCCCTACAGCTGAATGAACGAATGGCAGATTTGTGCAAGCCTGCCCGACGCGACTGCGGCGAAGGACGCTGCGCTCACTGGTCGATGCTCGCCATCGACGCCTGCGGATAGCGGGCACCTTGCGTGACGCCCGGCGGCAGCACCTGATCGATGCGGGCGAGGTCTGCGTCGGTCAGCTCGACATCGAGCGCGCCGAGATTGTCCTCCAGGTACCTGCGCCGCTTGGTGCCGGGGATCGGCACGATGTCAGACCCTTGCGCCAGCACCCAGGCGAGCGCTAACTGAGCGGGCGTGCAGCTCTTGTCCGCCGCCATCGCGCTGATTGCAGTGACGAGTTCGAGGTTGTTTTGGAACGCCTCGCCTTGGAACCTGGGGTGGTTGCGGCGGGTGTCGCCTTCGTCGAGGTCGTTGGGCGTCTTGATCTGGCCGGTCAGGAAGCCGCGACCAAGTGGGCTGTAGGGGACGAAGCCGATGCCGAGCTCACGGCAGGTGGGCAGGATCTCGGCCTCCACGTCGCGGCTCCAAAGCGAGTATTCAGTCTGCAGCGCGGTAATCGGATGCACGGCGTGGGCACGGCGGATCGTCGCGGGTGCGGCTTCGGACAGGCCCAGATACTTCACCTTGCCCGCGGTAACGAGCTCGGCCATCGCGCCGACCGTTTCCTCGATCGCAACGGCCGGGTCGACACGGTGCTGGTAATAGAGGTCGATGATATCGAGCCCCGTGCGCCTCAGGCTCGCGTCACAGGCTTGCCGGACATAGTCGGGGCGGCCGTTGACTCCCTTGAAGCTCCCGTCCTCGCCACGCACGTTGCCGAACTTGGTGGCGACGACAACCCACTCGCGTCGCTCGCGTATCACGCGACCAACCAGCTCCTCGTTGGCGCCGACGCCGTACATGTCGGCGGTGTCCAGGAACGTGACGCCGAGGTCGAGCGCGCGGTTGATCGTCGCGATCGACTCCGTTTCGTCGCGGCTACCGTAGAAGTCGGACATGCCCATGCAGCCGAGTCCAAGTGCGGAAACTTGCAGGCCTTGCTGGCCAAGTTTACGGGTCTGCATCGGATCAGTCCTTGTTATCGGGCACGGGGCTTTCGGGTGGAGGATCCCCGCCGAGCTAAGAACTCTGCAGCACTGCCAAGTTTCCGCCCCAGCCGCCGCCGGCAGCAGGCGGGCGCTCAGCCCCAAACGGAGCGTGACCCTCACCGGCAACGCTGTCCCGAGGTGCCATTCGACGCGCAATCTGAGGTGAACGAGTGACCGGAGTCGGCGAGCTGGCGGGCCGCCGCGAGCGGCAAAATTGTCTACGACGCGCCTAGCGCGTGAGTTCGTGTCAGCTGTACCGGACACGATTGCCTGCCGAAGTCGACGTGGACGCGGCAGATCGTGGCCAGCAGGCCTATGTTCGATTGATGGTCGAAGCCGTCGTCGTCACGCCGACCGCGATCGAAATCCGAGGCTCCAGAACCGCACTCGAAAGCGCGGTTTTGGATGATAGTACCGGAACCGGACAGGTGCCCAGTTTTGACCCGGTGTGGTGCCCCAAACATGACAAAAAAGGGCACTCTAATCATTGGAAAATTTTCATCCCGACCGTGGCCAATAGCTAGCTGGACGCTACACTATCAATATCAGATCCAACTTATCTTAAGAGAGCGCAAGCTATGACTACAAATGACCCTTCCACCGAAACTTTCTTCGGGCTGGCAGCTTTGATCTCCGACGTTATTCACGATGCGGGTGCCACCGCCACCGCCTGCGCGTCCTGTCCTGCTTCGATCTGGTATATTTACGAAGTCAAACCTCTGCGAGAGATCGATAAGGTAGTCAACAAAGTTCCCCCGACCGGCCTCGCGTGCCATTGCACTCAAATGGCATTCCAGTCCTGGGGTCACAATCTCTTAGGGATAGTGGCCTGCACGGCTCGTAACATCCTACTGAAAAGCTTGGCGGCACCAACGCTCAGCTAAAGTACAGGTATTCGCCGTAAATGTCATATACTCGCCAAGGTTGCGGTAGCCGGCTCATACACATAGTTGGTGATTGTGCCGTCCTTGATCCTTTTTACCGCGTCATTGACTACGAATAGCGGCACAAGGAACCACTCGCGCGGGGCCACCAGGTTTCCGAACCTATCCTTAACTTCGATGTCGAGTCGGGCCGGGTCGAAGATGCGGTGGATTAGCTTTTCCAGCCTCGCCCGATTGACATTGAAGAGATTGTACGTGGCGACAATTTCGACTTCAGCCATGAGGAAGGTCGGGTCGAGCCTCGCCGCGGCGACACGCCGGGACACAGCGCCGCCGGTCACGCCGATCTTGTGCAGCACCTCGCGGTTGGCGGCTACCAGCGGGTGATCGGACCTGCTGCGGAGAACGTAAATAGTGCCACTGGCCTGGTCGTCGTCGCTGCTGTCCTCGGCAAACAAGGGGCCGGCGGCGGGCTCGGTAATTCGCCGCCCAGCCTCGTCCTTGTAGAGCGCTCGCTGGAGCGAGCGACGCAGAAGGTTGCTCTCCGTCCCATTGGAATAGACGACGCGCAAGCGGGCGTCGGTCTCTCCGTTCGGTGCGCGGAAGGTCTCACCTACGTCCGCAACATAGGCGATTTGGCCGCCGAGGATGAAGAACTGTCCTTCCTTGATGTCGGCCTTCAACAGTCCGGCATCCCGCACGAACGGCCGGGTCGTCCTGATCCCCGCGTCCAGGTCACGCTGAGCCGCGGCGAACAGCGATTCGAATCGGTCAAAGTCCTCGCACTTGTCCCGCTCGGCGATCTCGTCGGCTACGCGCTTGTCCGCGCTGGTGCGGACGTGTCGGAGCTGGGTAATGCCTGCTTCCCCCGCCGCGCCTTCCAGCTCGGCCGCGAGCTCGTCGATGTCGAGATCATCGGCCGACGAAGCGGCTGTGGGATCGCCGGCCTCCAGCAGCCCCTGATGGTCGAGAGGCATCAGCAGCGCGCGACAATCCTCGAGCGCGCGCAGCCGGTCGAGGCGCATTGCATAGAGCCGCTCGAAGATGTCGCGGCCCTCGCCATGCTGGGGAGCCCTGCCGTGCTGCTCGACGAACCGCTGGACCTCCTCGAAGCCGGCGATGATACGTTCCTCACGCGGCGAACGCCCGACCGGCTTCGCGGGCTGGGCGAAGTCGGCGAGTTCGTCGCGCAGCTCGTCGAGGTCGAGGTCACTCATAGCGACCCTCGTCCTTGAACCGCACGAACGCCGCCGCCCCTTCGGCCATCCGCTTTTCCCAGGCGTCGGTCGAGCTGATGGACGGCAACCGCCCGCGCTCTCGCTTGAACCTTACGGCGCGCTGAGCCAGCTCCTTCGCCTCCTCCGGCGTCAATGCTGTCCGCTTGGCGGCGATCGCCGCCGCGACCTGCTTTAGGCTGTCCTCGCTCATGGTCTTGGCGAGGATCGCATAGGCTTCGCCGAACGGGTTGATACGGTCGATCAGGTCGATGTCGAGTTCGCGGACGTCCATCGCGAACTTGCGCACGCCTTCGACCAGCGCCGTGTTGCGGGTCGGCTCACCGGCGTCGCCGCCGGACGCGATCTTCTTAGCCTGCTGCGTCAGCGTCAGCGCCGCGATCGCGTGCTGGCGCACCGTCTCCTGGTCTTCCACGTCGAGCTCGGGAAACTTGTCCTTGATGATCTTGCCGAAGCGGACCTGAGTCAGCTCCTCGGGAACCAGCTCCTCGTCGAATAGGCCGCGCTCGATCGACGGCTTGTCCTGCACAAAGCTGGCGGTTACCTCGTTCAGGTCTTCACGGCAGATGCGTGCCGCTTCCGAACTTCGGGGCGTGACCAGGCCTTTGATCTCGACCTCGAAAACCCCGCGCTCGTCGCTGAAGCCGACGTTGCATCTCGAGACATCGTAGCCGCCTTCGCCATAGTCGAAGCCGGGCGTGGCGGCACTTGTGGTGGCATTCTTAGGC
>CAXTTR010000018.1:0-674 GCA_964247215.1 uncultured Sphingomonadaceae bacterium | reverse complement strand
ACTCGAAGCGCGGTGCCAAGACCTGTTCCATCAGTAGGCACGCGGCGATGGCTTTCAGCGTGTCGTTGACAGCCTCGCGCACCGCCTCGTCCGAGGCATCGACGGCGGCGATCAGGTTGGTGAACCGAGCACGCGTCTTGCCCGGGGCGTCGCGGGTGGCGCGGCCGATGATCTGCACGATCTCGGTCAGGCTGGCGCGGTAGCCGACGGTCAGCGCGTGCTCGCACCAGATCCAGTCGAAGCCTTCCTTCGCCATGCCGAGCGCGATGATGATGTCGACATGGTCACGGTTGTTCTTCTGCGTGGGATCGCGCAGCGCCGCTGACACTCGCTCGCGTTTGGCGGGGTCGTCGTCGACGAGGTCAGCGATGCGCAGGGTCCGGCCATCCGGTGTCCGCACCAGCTGGAAACCCGTGACGGGGTCCGCTCCGTCCCATTCGCCCAGCGCCTCGATGATATGCTCCACCTCCTTGATCTTCTCGCCCGTGCTCTCGCGCGAGTTGACGTTGGGGATGTGGATGATCGTCTTCTCAGCCGGGTCCAGCACGGCGAGAATGTCGTCGGCATAGGGGCCGGAGTAGAAGAAATAGCCGATGTCGAGCTGCTTCAGATATTCGTAACCGTTGAGCTGCTCGTAATAGGTGTAGGTGACGCTCTCGAACTTCGCCTCGTCG
>CAXTTR010000017.1:12529-16867 GCA_964247215.1 uncultured Sphingomonadaceae bacterium | reverse complement strand
GTCGATGACGAGGTCAGTCGCCGAAACGCGGCCGTTGCGCTCGGTCAAAGTGAACTCGAGCGGCTGCCCGTCGGCGAGGCCGGTCAGGCCCGCTTGCTCGACCGCACTGATATGGACGAACACATCCTCGCCGCCGTCATCGCGGACGACAAAGCCAAAGCCCTTCTGGCCGTTGAAGAATTTGACTACGCCCTTGGCAGTCCCGAGGTTGATCCCCGGACCCATGTCGCGCGGCGGACGTGGACCGCCGAAGCCGCCGCCGCCAGCGGGACGCCCGCCAAAACCGCCGCCGCCGCCGAAGCGCGGCGGGCCACCGGCACCGCCGCCACCAAAGCGATCACCGCCGCCACCACCGCCACCGAAGCGGTCGCCGCCGCCTTCAAACTGGTCGAAACCGCGCTCGCGCTTGTCGAAGCCACCACCACGTCCGGGCCCGCGCCCGCGTTTATCAAAACTCATTGCCTGCTAGTCTTTCGCGCTATGTCTGTTGCCGTCCGTCGGGCCCCTGCCGGTCGCAGCGCCACACGTGTCTGTGCAACGACGGGACATGCCAAGCTGCTCCGAGTCGACACTTAACTCATTTTGCACACCGCTGCGAGAGCTTTATTAATGCCAAATGGCTGATATCGGGCAGCCGTGTTCTGGAAAATGCTGCTGGTCTTTTAGCAGCGCCACGCGATGGAGATCGAGATGCAGATCCTGCGAACCCCCGATAACCGCTTCGAAGGTCTCCACGGCTGGAACTACCCGCCGCACTATACGATGATCACCGATGCTGACGGAACTGCGTTACGCATGGCGCACGTCGATGAGGGACCAATTACCGCTTCGCCTGTGTTGCTGCTGCACGGCGAGCCGTCGTGGTCATACTTGTACCGGGGTATCATCGCCGGACTTATCGAGCGCGGCCACCGTGTACTCGCTCCCGACCTGATCGGCTTCGGCCGCTCGGATAAACCTGCGGCCCGTGAGGATTACACCTACGAACGCCACGTTGCGTGGCTGCAGGCGTGGTTCGACGCGCAAAACTTGCACGGCACCACGCTATTCTGCCAGGACTGGGGCGGGCTGCTCGGGCTGCGACTGCTCGCCGCGACCGCCGAGCGATTTAGCGGCATCGTCGCGGCGAACACCGGGCTGCCGGTCGGCACCGGCTGGAGCGAGGGCTTCGCCGCATGGCTCAAATTCAGCCAGGAGATCCCGGTGCTGCCGATCGGGCGCATTCTCGATGGCGGCGTGATGCGGGCACTGAGCGAGGCCGAGATCGCCGCGTATGACGCGCCGTTCCCCGACGAAAGCTACAAGGCCGGGGCGCGGCAGTTTCCGTTGCTGGTGCCTGTGACACCAGAGCACGCGTCGGTGCCTGAGAACATCGCCGCCTGGTCGCAGCTCGAGCGTTTCGACAAGCCGTTCATCACCGCGTTCAGCGATAACGACCCGGTCACCCGCGGCGGTGAGCGCATCATGCAAGAACGCATCCCGGGCACGAGGAGTCAGCCACATGTGACGCTGCGCGGCGGGCACTTCCTGCAGGAGGACTCGCCCGGCGAGATTGTCCGGATTATCGATACGCTCGTCCGCGCGACACGCTAAGCGTAATCCGAGCCCGCCGCGGTTCGCCGCATCACTGCCGCTTTCCTGCCACGTCTCATCGTTACCGACCGTTCAACTGAAAGCCGCACACGGGGGTGAGCGAGAGGGATATCATGCGAGCCGCGTTGACTGCCGTCATGGCCGGAGTGGTGGCGGCTGCCGCCTTCGGAGCCGCATCGGCGCAGCCGGCCGCGGTCGACCCTTACACCGCGGTATGCCGTCCGAACGAGCACGGCCCGGCGCTCGAAGCGCAGATTGTTGGACTTAAGGATCGTATCGGCACGATCCGTATCGAGCTGTATCCGCCGAACGATCCCGAATTTCTGTCGAACTCGCGGCTTCTCGTTGACGCGGGCAAGGACTTCCGCCGGGTCGACATGCCGTTGCCGCCGAGCGGCCCGGTAACGCTGTGCATTCGCGCGCCGCACGCGGGTGAGTATGCGGTGACGGTGCTTCATGACCGCCACGGCATCGGCAAGTTCAACCTGATGAGTGCCGGCGCCGGCTTCGGCAATAACCCGCGGCTGGGCTTCTCACAGCCTAAGGCGGCGCTGGCGACGATGACGATCGGGCCCGGGGTGACGACGACGCGGATCGTGCTCAACTACTTTCACGGACTGTCGTTCGGCCCGTTGCGCGTCAAGGAGTGACGACAGCATACCGTGACAGCGCCGGATGCCGCTGCTACGCGCTGCAGCCATGACCGTATACCTGCACGAGGGCGACCTGCCCGACGACGTCTTCGCCCCCGGACCGATCGCGGTCGACACCGAAACCCTGGGCCTCAATCCGCACCGCGACCGGCTGTGCCTGATCCAGCTCGCTGACGGGAGCGGCGACGAGCACCTCGTCAAGTTTGCGCCGGGCCAGTATGATGCGCCGCTGCTCAAGCGCATCCTTGCCGATCCGGCACGGCGCAAGTTCTACCATTTCGGACGCTTCGATCTCGCCGTCATCAAGGCTTATCTCGGCGTCACCGCCGCGCCGGTATTCTGCACCAAGATCGCGTCGCGGCTGGTGCGGACCTATACCGACCGGCACGGGCTCAAGGATTTACTCCGCGAAACGCTGGCGGTTGATATCTCGAAGGCCCAGCAGTCGTCGGATTGGGGCGCGCCGGTGCTTAGCGACGCGCAGAAGGATTACGCTGCGTCCGACGTGCGATTCTTGCACCGCGCGGTTGCCATTCTCGAAGACCGGCTGGTCCGTGACGGACGCGCCGAACTGGCGCAAGCGTGCTTCGACTTCCTGCCGTGGCGCGCCGAGCTCGACCTTGCCGGCTGGCCCGAGGTCGATATTTTCGCGCATATATGAGCGATGCGAGCGGCTTTACGGCCCGGCAACGTGCAGCGCTGCCGGGCAGCGGCTATGACCGGCTGGTCGCCGTGCTCAAGCGGGCGCTGCCGCTAGCCGCAGTCGCGCTGCTCGGCGTCATCGTAGTCTGGCCGCTGACGAGCGCGCGCGAGTTCTCGTTTCTGCTGGCGAAAGACAAGGTGGCGATGTCGCGCGACCGGCTGCGCATCGACAACGCCGTCTACCGCGGCGAAACCAGCAACGGCCAGCCGTTCGTCATCCGCGCGCAGGATGCCGTGCAGCGTTCGTCGGCAGTGCCGGTCGTCGAACTGCGACGGCTTAGCGCCGATCTCAAGCTCGATTCGGGACCAGCAACGGTGACGGCACCTTCGGGGCGTTACGATATGAATCACGACCGGCTCGATATCGCCGGACCGGTGCGCGTCGACAGTCGCGCGGGCTACACCGTCGACGGGCAGACCGTCACCGTCAGCCTGATCGACCGCACCGTCACCAGCAGCGCACCGGTAAGCGGCACGATGCCGCTCGGCAGCTTCCGGGCGAACGCCTTCAGCAGCGACATCGATGGCCGCATGCTGGTGCTGACCGGCCGGGTTCACTTGCACATCGTCCAGCATTCGGCGAAGGCACGCGCATGACGACGCGTTCTTCAATTGCGGCGCTGGCCATGCTGCTGCTAGTACCGGCGCTAGGCGCGGTTTCCGCTCTAGGGCAGACATCGGCGCTGGCCAAGCATAACACCGACGCGCCTATCGACTTCGATGCCGATCGCGTCGAAGCCGCCGACAACGACAAACAGGCGCTGGCGACGGGCAACGTCCGCATCACGCAGGGCACGCTGACGCTGACCGCCGATCAGGTGAAGATGTTCTACCTTCGCGCGCCCGGCAAGCAGCCCGAGATTCAACGCATGGATGCATCGGGCAGTGTCAAACTAACCTCGCCGTCGGAGCGCGCCACCGGCCGCTTCGGCATTTACGACGTGGTGCAGCGAGTGATTACCCTCAACGGCAATGTCGTGCTGACACGCGGCGAGTCGGTGCTGCGCGGGCAGCGGCTGTCGATAGACCTCGACAGCGGCCGCTCGACGCTCGACAGCGCCAGCACTGGCGGCCCAAAGAACGTCGGTGCATCGGACAGCGGCGGCCGGGTCAGCGGCCACTTCGTGGTACCGCCGCGCGGCAAGTAGCTCGGCGGCTTGCGTCACACGACAGCCGCACTATACCGCGCTGATGCTCGATGTTTCCTTTTCGTTCGCCGGTCACCAGTTTGTGCCGCTAGCCTCGGGCGCGCTATTCTGGCCGGCTATCAGCACATTACTTGTTGCCGACCTGCACCTCGAGAAGGCAACCTACTACGGCATTCACGGCCAGTTCCTGCCGCCTTACGACAGCCTCGACACGCTCGACCTGCTGCGCGACGAGGTCGATG
>CAXTTR010000017.1:8566-12519 GCA_964247215.1 uncultured Sphingomonadaceae bacterium | reverse complement strand
AGGTCGATGCGACCGGCGCGACGAGCGTCTGGTGTCTGGGTGACTCTTTCCACGATAGTGGCGGTGCAGCACGCTTGCCTGGTGCTGCCCGCGTGACGCTCGCCGGGCTGATCGCCGAGGTCGACTGGCTATGGATTACCGGCAACCACGACGGCGGCAGCGCCGGAGCGCTCGGCGGACGGCTCGCGGATGAGGCACTGGCAGGCGGCATCGCGCTGCGCCACGCCGCGGTGCGGGATTGCGGCGGTCCGGAAATTTCGGGTCACTATCATCCGAAAGTCGCCGTCCATGTCCGCGGCCGCCGCATCGTCCGGCGGTGCTTCGCGGTAACGCCGCAGCGCATCGTGCTGCCCGCATTCGGCGCGCTGACCGGCGGACTCCACATCGACGACCCAGCGTTCATCGCTGCGATCGGCGGGCCGTTGTTGGCGCTCGTCCCGACGCGCGAGCGGCTGCTGCGCTTTCCGGTGGCGGCATAGGCCGCGACAGGAACCGCGGCAGCCGCGTCTACGCGGCGAACTGGTTCATCGTGTTGTGCGAGCCGCCTGCCTTCAGCGCCGCTTCGCCAGCAAAATACTCCTTATGATCGTCTCCGATGTCGGAGCCACTCATATTTTGGTGCTTAACGCAGGCTATACCCTGGCGAATCTCGGCGCGCTGGACGTTCTTGACGTAGCCAAGCATCCCCGCCGCGCCAAAATACTCCTTGGCGAGATTGTCGGTCGACAGCGCTGCGGTGTGATAGGTCGGCAGCGTGATCAGGTGATGGAAAATGCCGGCGCGCTTTGCCGAATCGGCCTGGAAGGTGCGGATGCGCTCGTCCGCCTCGGCGGCGAGTTCGGTACCGTCGTAGTCGACGCTCATCAGCCGGGCGCGGTCATAAGGCGATACATCGGCACCGGCAGCAGCCATCGCATCATAGACCTGCTGACGGAAGTTCAATGTCCAGTTGAACGAAGGTGAATTGTTATAAACAAGCTTGGCATTCGGTACGACGGCGCGGATGCGATCGACCATCCCCGCGATCTGCTCGATGTGCGGCTTCTCGGTCTCGATCCACAGCAGGTCGGCACCGTGCTGGAGCGACGTGATGCAGTCGAGCACGCAGCGATCCTCGCCCGATCCGGCGCGGAACTGGAACAGATTCGACGCCAGCCGCTTGGGGCGCAGCAGCTTACCGTCGCGGTTGAGAATGACGTCGCCGTTGCGTGCAGTAGCGGCGTCGATCTCCTCGCAGTCGAGGAAGCCGTTGTACTGATCGCCGAGATCGCCCGGCGCATTGGATACGGCGATCTGCTTAGTCAGTCCGGCCCCCAATGAGTCAGTGCGGGTGACGATGATCCCGTCCTCGACGCCGAGCTCGAGGAAGGCGTAACGGCAAGCGCGGACTTTGGCGAGGAAGTCCTCGTGCGGAACGGTGACTTTGCCGTCTTGATGGCCGCACTGCTTCTCATCCGAAACCTGATTCTCGATCTGCAGCGCGCACGCCCCGGCCTCGATCATCTTCTTCGCCAGCAGGTACGTCGCCTCGGCGTTGCCGAAACCGGCGTCGATATCGGCGATGATTGGCACGACATGCGTCTGATGCTTGTCGACTGCCGCGAGCAGCTGACGCTCCTTGATCTGGTCGCCGCTGGCGCGGGCAGCATCAATGTCGCGGAACACCATGCCGAGTTCGCGCGCGTCGGCCTGACGCAGGAAGGTATACAGCTCCTCGATCAAGGCGGGGACGCTGGTCTTCTCGTGCATCGACTGGTCGGGCAGCGGCCCGAACTCCGACCGCAGCGCCGCGATCATCCATCCCGACAGATACAGATAACGGCGCTCGGTCGAGCCGAAATGCTTCTTGATCGAGATCATCTTCTGCTGGCCGATGAAGCCGTGCCAGCAGCCGAGCGACTGCGTGTAATTCGCCGGATCGGCATCGTACGCCGCCATGTCGGCGCGCATGATCTTGGCGGTGTAGCGGGCGATGTCGAGGCCGGTCTGGAACCGGTTCTGCAGCCGCATGCGCGAGACCGCCTCGGCGCTGATGCCGTCCCAGGTTCCGGCGTTGCCCTCGATAAGCTTACTGACGTGGCTGATGTGGTCCTCGTACAGCATGGCGGCATCCTTTGACCAAAATTGACAAACGGGATACACAGGCGGAGCTTTTCGCCCCTGCCCGTGCAGACCTCCCCGAAACCGTTGCTCGACGTGTGCCGATGGGTTAGGCGGGGGTCAATGGATGGTTTGTCGAAATCGTGTCGAGGAGTGCGGGTCGAAGCCGCGCGGCGCTGTTGTCTTGTACGTGTTTTGACCGTTGCAGCCGCTCGACAGGAGAGAGGGGATGAGTAACGACCGGAAGCTTTTCGCCGGTGCCCGACTCCGTCGCCTGCGACTGCAGCTGGCACTCACCCAGACTCGCATGGCCGACGACCTTGGCGTCTCGGTCAGCTATCTTAATCTGATCGAGCGCAACCAGCGGCCGCTTAGCGCCGCCTTTCTGCTCAAACTCGCCGCGAGCTATAATCTGGACCTGCGTCAGCTGACCGGTGACGACGGCGACGCGGTCGCGGCCGAACTGGCGCGGGTACTCGCAGATCCCGCGCTGAACGGCATCGAGGTCGGACGGAACGACCTCGCTGAGGTGGCGCATAGCGCGCCCGGCGTGGCACAGGCGCTGTTGCGGCTGCACGCACTGCTCGCCAGCGGTCCCGTGGCGCGGCCCGACCACGAACCGTCGCCGGTCGAGGCGGCGACACAGCTGCTACTCGACCGGCGCAATCACTTTCCCGACCTCGATGCGTTGGCCGAGGCACTGGCGGACGAGCTGCGGCTCGCATCCGCCGAGCGGCTGGCAGGGATGGCCGGGCGGCTTCGGGCGAAGCACGGCATCGGTGTTCGTATCCTCCCGGCGGATGTGATGCCCGACACGCTGCGCCGTCTCGACCTACATGCCCGCTCGCTGCAGCTGTCGGAGGCGCTCGACGCCGCGTCGCGGACATTTGCGGTTGCCTATCAACTGGCACTGATGGAGCTGCGTCCGGCGATCGACGCGGTCGTCGCGAGCGCCGGGCTCGGCAACGCGGCGAACCAGCGCTTTGCGGTCCAGACGCTGGCGAACTACGCTGCAGCGGCGATCATGATGCCCTATGCGCGATTCCATTCGGCCGCCGAGTCGCTCGGCTATGACTTCGAGCTGCTGCAGGCGCGTTTCGGTGCGGGGTTCGAGCAAGTCGCGCACCGGCTGACGACGCTGCAGCGGCCGGGGGCGCGCGGCGTGCCGTTCTTCTTGCTGCGGGTCGACCGCGCAGGCAATGTCTCGAAGCGCTTTGCCGCGCAGCCGAGCGCGCTTGCAGCGCATGGCGGCGGCTGCCCGCTGTGGCTCATCCACGCCGCCTTCGACCGGCCAGGACAGGTGGTGCGGCAGGTCGTTGCGACCGAAGACGGCGCGCAGTTTCTGACAGTAGCACGCACGGTGCGCGGCTATACGGCACCGTTCGGCGAAGTCCGCCCTGAATTTGCCGTCGCGCTCAGTTGCGACTTGGCGCATGCCCGCACGCTCGTCTATGCCGACGGCCTCGATTTGTCGGGAGCGCGCGCGACGCCGATCGGGCTGGGGTGTGCGGCATGCGGACGGACCGCCTGCCGCCAGCGCAGCCTGCCACCGGCGGGGGTGCGGCTGCGAGTCGATGAACGTTCGCGCGGCATTACGCCGTTTCGGTTTCAGGGTTCAGGAGAAGAGTGATGGCAGTGCGCGGCGTCGAGATCACCGGAGCGATGCGCCCCGGCTTCGAGACCATCCTGACCGACGAGGCACTGAACTTCGTCGCCAACCTGCACCGCCAGTATGAGCAGACGCGCCAAGCGCTGCTGCACGCCCGCGAGACCCGCGTCGCGTGGTGGGCGGCGGGGAACCCGATCGATTTCGCGCCCGAAACCCGCGCCATCCGCGACGGTGACTGGAAAGT
>CAXTTR010000017.1:0-8556 GCA_964247215.1 uncultured Sphingomonadaceae bacterium | reverse complement strand
ATGTTACATGGCGTGCTTCGAGGACGCTTCGACGCCGGCGTGGGAGATCATGGTCGAAGGCCAGATCAATCTGCGCGACGCGGCGGCGGGCGTGATCACGCTCGAGGACAAGGGCAAGAGCTATAAGCTGAACGATAACACCGCGACATTGCTCGCCCGGCCGCGCGGCTGGCATTTGCCCGAGGCGCATATGCTCGTCGACGGCGAGCCCGTGGCGGGGGCGCTGTTCGACTTCGGCATGTATTTCTTCCATAACGCGCGGGCGTTGCTGGCACGCGGGTCGGGGCCGTATTTCTATCTGCCCAAGCTCGAGCATTATCTCGAGGCGCGGCTGTGGAACAACGTCTTCGTTACCGCGCAGTCGTGGCTCGGGCTGCCGCTTAGCACGATCAAAGCGACCGTGCTGATCGAGACGCTGCCGGGCGCGTTCATGGCGGACGAGATCCTATACGAACTGCGCGACCATATCGCCGCGCTCAACTGCGGACGCTGGGACTACATCTTAAGCTACATCAAGTGCTTCGGCGCTGATAAGGCACACGTCCTGCCCGACCGCGGCGCGGTTAACATGACGGTGCCGTTCATGCGCGCCTATGCACTCCACGTTATCCGCACCTGCCACAAGCGCGGCGCGCACGCGATGGGCGGCATGAGCGCGTTCATCCCGGTCAAGGGCGACGAGGCGGCGAACGAACGCGCCTTCGCCGCAGTTCGCACCGACAAGGAGCGCGAGGCGACCGACGGGTGCGACGGGACGTGGGTCGCGCACCCGGGGCTCGTCGGCGTTGCGATGGAGGTTTTCGACCGCGTCATGCCGGGGCCGAACCAGCTGGACAAGATCCCCGCCGGGTCGGTCACCGCCACCGAGCTGACCACCGCACCGGTCGGGCCGAAATCCCTGGCGGGGCTGGCGATGAACGTCAATGTCGGGATTGGCTACATCGCCAGCTGGCTGCGCGGGCAGGGTGCCGCCCCGTTGCACAACCTGATGGAGGACGCCGCCACCGCCGAGATCAGCCGTACTCAGCTGTGGCAGTGGCGCACCACCGGCACCGTGCTCGATACCGGCGAACTAGTCGATGCGGCGCTGATCGAGCGCACGGTGTCCGAGCAGCTCGAAGTGTGGAAGCGCGACGTGGGAGACAACTTCTTCGCCGCCGGCAAGTTCGTCGAGGCAGCGTCGATTTTTCAGACGCTCGTGTTGGCGACGAAGCTCGAGCCGTTCCTGACGCTACCGGCGTATGAGCATTACTTTGCAAAGGCGGCGTAGCGCGAACTGGAATCAAGTAGGGAGCTAAGATGCTGCGGGAGCTGACCTCACTTGTCTCGATCTTGAGCGGCTTGCTGGTGTTCGCGACGCTCATGCTAGTCCGGTCGATCTTTCCATCGCACTCGCCGTGGCAAGCCGCGCTTGTCGCAGGCCTATGCTCGATTGTCGCTCGCTGGCTTGTCCAACGCGAAGCAGTACGGCGGCGGTCAGACGACCAGCGCGAGCGGGTGATCGATTAACAATTCGTCGCGGGTCAGTAGTTGCCAACGATCTTGCTGTGCCTGGATCAGCAGAAGCTCATCAAAGGGGTCTCGATGCGCTATCGGATCAACGAGCGACATTGCAGCGAGTTCGGCACTCACCGATAGCAACCGCGCGTTTAGTTCGTTTGCTGCCTTCAGCGCTTCTCGTGGATCAGTCTCGATCTTTCGAGCGCCCGACTTAAATCGTAAGTTCCATTTGATCCGGATTTCCCAGATCGAAGCTGCAGATACGGCTATCTCATTCTCGAATCCAGCAATGAGAACCTGCTCGGCGCGGGTTAGGCGCTCCGGTGAGTCAGTGAGCCAAATTAAGTAATGAGTGTCGAGGAGTAGCCTCAATCCTCCAAGCCTAATACACGGCGGCTCGCTTCTGGGTTACTGATGAACTCATCGAACCAGGTCGTATCCTTATCGACGATGCCAAGCTCTTTGCGCTTCTCCAAGAACTGCTCCCAGGTAGGTTTATTTTTTGGCGCGACGGGTACCAGCTCGACAAACGGCTTACCATGCTTGGTAATAACAACGCGCTCACCACCAGCGGCAAGGTTAGCCGCCTCGGCGAAACGCGCTTTGGCCTCACGCACAGACATATTCATGCTTAGTCTCCTGTGACTACGGGGGACTACACGACTGGCATCAGACTTACAACGCCTAAGCCGCCCGCGGCGCCGCCTCGCGCACGCCCGCATCAACGTGCTCAGCGAATTGCGCGAAGTTGTCGATGAACAGCGTGACCAGCGTCGCGGCCTTGGCGTCATAGGCCGCCTTGTCAGCCCAAGTGTCGCGCGGGTTTAGAATCAGCATATCGACGCCAGGCACGGTCACCGGAACTTGAAAGCCGAAATTCGGATCGGTGCGGAACGGCGCGTCATTAAGCGAGCCGTCGAGCGCGGCGCTCAAAAGCGCGCGCGTGACGCGGATCGGCATGCGCTTGCCGACACCGTAGATGCCACCCGTCCAGCCGGTGTTGACCAGCCAGCAGTCAACGCCGCCTTTCGCGATGCGCTTCTTTAACAGATTGCCATAGACGCTAGGGTGGCGCGGCATGAACGGCGCGCCGAAGCAGGTCGAGAACGTCGCCTCGGGGTCCTTAACACCGATTTCGGTGCCCGCGACCTTAGCGGTGTAACCGCTGAGGAAGTAATACATCGCCTGGTCGGGGGTCAGCTTGGCGATCGGCGGCAGCACGCCGAACGCGTCGGCGGTGAGCATGATGATGTTCCTGGGCGTCGGACCCATGTTGTCGGCGGACGCATTCGGGATGAACTCGATCGGATAGGCACCGCGGCTGTTTTCGGCGAGCGCGGCGTCATGCAGGTCGAGTGTGCGCGTCTCTTCGTCCATGACGACGTTTTCAAGCACAGTGCCGAAGCGCTTGGTGGTCGCGTAGATCTCGGGCTCGGCCTCCTCGGACAAGCGGATCACTTTAGCATAACAGCCGCCCTCGAAGTTGAACACCGCAGTGTCGGACCAGCCATGCTCGTCATCACCGATCAGCGTCCGGGACGCATCGGCGCTCAGCGTCGTCTTGCCGGTCCCGGACAGGCCGAAAAACACCGCAGTGTCGCCGTGCGCGCCAATGTTGGCCGAGCAGTGCATGGGCATGACACCAAGCGGCGGTAGCTTGTAGTTGAGGATCGAGAACACCGACTTCTTCATCTCGCCCGCATAGCGGGTGCCGCCGATCAGGATCAGCCTTTCCGCAAAGTTTACCGCAACGACGGTTTCGGTACGGCAGCCGTGACGTGCCGGATCCGCGCGAAACGACGGCAGGTCGATGATGGTAAACTCGGGTACGAAGCCGTCGAGCTCCTCGTGCTTCGGCCGCACCAATAGCGTACGGATGAACAATGAATGCCAGGCGAACTCGGTGATGACGCGGACGTTGGCGCGGTACTCGGGTTGCGAGCCACCGAACAGGTCCTGGACGAACAGCGTGTCTTTAGCCCCGAGCGCCGCGACGAAGTCGGCCTTCAGCACCGCAAACTGCTCGGGCGACATCGGCTTGTTCGACTTGCCCCACCAGACCGCGTTTTCGGTCTCGGCGTCGCGGACCATGAACTTATCATTGGGCGAGCGACCGGTATGTGGGCCAGTCTCGGCGACCAGCGCACCATCTTTCGACAGCCGGCCCTCGCCGCGCGACACCGCGAGCTCGACCAACGCCGCGGTGCCAAGATTCCAGTGCAGCGCCGCCGACGTTGTAAAGCCTTGCGCGTCGAGGTCGTGGCGCGAAACACTCATTCAGTCTCTCCAGTATTAGTCTAGTTGATCACTCGCCGACGCTTACAGGACGTACGCCGCTCGCGTCAAAACTGGCGAGGGCAACGATAGTCGCATAGGTTGTTGCCGACAGAGTTGTTAACGATAACTGATCATCCCCGGCCTTAACAGCGCGGGACTTGCGTTTGACACGTGTCTGGCGGCATGGCTGGGGCCGAAAGGATGCCGATGCCAACCACGCCCGTGACAATCGCGCTGGTCGATGATGACCGCAATATCCTGACTTCGGTGTCGATCGCGCTGCAGGCCGAGGGGTTCGCGGTTCGCCTTTACTCGGATGGCGCGGCGGCGTTGAAGGCGCTGACGGAGAATCCGCCAGACCTCGCCGTGCTCGACATCAAGATGCCGCGGCTCGACGGGATAGAATTGCTGCGGCGGCTGCGTGAGAAGTCCGAGGTGCCGGTGATCTTCCTGACCTCGAAGGATACCGAAATTGACGAAGCTCTCGGGCTGGCGATGGGTGCCGACGATTACATTGGCAAGCCTTTTAGCCAGCGGCTGCTGATTGAACGCATCCGCGCCGTGCTACGGCGGACGGCACAACGGCTTGGGTTGCCCGCGGCCCAGGGCGATGCCGTACCGGGCCCGACGATCGTTCGCGGGCGGCTCAACATGGACCCGGCGCGTCACCGCGTTCGCTGGGGTGATCCAGGCGCACAAGGCGATGTCGCGCTGACTGTCACCGAGTTCCTCATTCTCGAAGCGCTCGCCACTCGCCCTGGCTTCGTCAAGTCGCGCGATCAGCTGATGGATGCGGCGTATCAGGACGACGTCTATGTCGACGACAGGACCATCGACAGCCACATTAAGCGCCTCCGCAAGAAGTTTCGCGCTGTCGACAATGAGTTCAAGGCGATCGAGACCCTGTATGGCGTCGGTTACCGGTTTAACGAGGAGTGAGCCGAATATATTGCCGTCTGCGCTGGCGGGCCCGGTATCGTCTCCGGCGCAGCCGATGAGCCCACCCAAATGGGGCTGGGGGTTCAGCCTCGTACCGCGCATTCTCGCAGTCAACGTGTTTGCGATCCTGATGTTGGCTGGCAGTGTTCTGTACCTCGACTCGTTCCGCGAGCGCCTGATCGATCAGCGCCGGCTCGAGCTGGAAACCGAAGCGCGGCTGGTCGCGGTGTCGCTGGCCGATGCCAACACCGCAGCGCTGACGGCAGCGCTGATCGCGCGGTTCGGGGCGGCAAGCGGCGACCGGGTGCGGTTGTACGGCAGCGACGGCGCGCTCGTGGCGGACAGCTGGCGCGCGACCGGCCCGACGTTCGAGCTGCGCGATCCCGCCACTGAGCCGTTCCGCCGCGATATCGCACGTTTTCTCGACCGCGCCGTCGAAGCCGTCGGCAGCTTCCCGACCTTGCCCGAGTACGTCGAACCTGCGGTCGATCAGCGCACGGCGTGGCCCGAGGTAGCGAGCGCGGCTGCGACCGGCAAGGTTGCCGACGCTCTACGGTTCTCGGCTGAGCGCATTGTCGTGATCAGCACTGCTGCGCCGTTACCGGGTGCGTTGCGGCCTGCAGCAGTCGTCCAGCTGAGCCGTGACACGCGCGATATCACCGACCTCGTCCGGCGCGAGCGACAGACGCTGTTCCTGACCTTCCTCGGCGTGCTTACCATCAGCCTGCTGATCTCGAACTTTTTGGCGAATACCATCGTCCGCCCGCTGCGGCGGCTGGCGGAGGCGGCGCAGCGCGTCCGGCTCGGGCGGGCGCGCGAGGTCCGGGTACCGCGCTTCATCCAGCGCCGCGACGAGATCGGCGAGCTGGCACGCGCGCTATCGGATATGACTGCAACGCTGCGCCACCGCACCGATGCGACCGAGGCGTTCGCAGCCGATGTCGCGCATGAGCTAAAGAACCCGCTCGCCAGCTTGTCGAGCGCCGTCGAGACGCTCGAACGCGTCCGGGATCCGGCATTGCAGGCACAGTTGCTGGGTGTCGTACACAATGATGTAGCGCGCATCGACCGGCTGATCACCGATATCGCCGACGCCTCGCGGCTGGACGCCGAGCTGTCACGCAGCCGCTTCGAGCGCGTCGATCTTGGTGTTGTCACGACCGAGCTGGTAGCAGGCTACGACCGCGCCGGGCTGCTGCGCGGTGTCGAGCTCGCGTTCGCGCCGCCCGAGCCGGGCAGCGCCGTCGCGCTCGGTGAAGCAGCGCGGCTGGCGCAAGTGCTTCGCAACATTATCGACAACGCCGTGTCATTCTCACCCGACGGCGGCGTCGTCGTGGTCGTCGTCGAAGGTCTGGTTGTCGAAGGCGGCGGCGACCGCGTCCAGATTCGCGTCGACGACGACGGCCCCGGTATCCCGCCCGACAACCGCGAGGATATTTTCCGCCGCTTCTACTCCGAGCGCCCCGAAGGTGAAGCGTTCGGCCGCCATTCGGGACTAGGCCTGGCGATCTCGCGCACTATCATCGACGCACACGGCGGCACAATCGAAGCGGTCAACCGCGAGGTGCAGGGCCGCATCGCCGGCGCGCGCTTTCTCGTCAGCCTGCCGGCGGCGTGATGCTGCTACACGCCAGCGCGGTAGCGATAGGCGCGCATGCGGTGCTGCTGGTTGGCGTGAGCGGGCGCGGCAAAACCGACCTCGCATTCCGGCTTATCGATCGCGGCGCAATGCTGATCGCTGACGATCAGGTCGAGATTACCACGGATGGCGCAAGGCTTATCGCCTCTCCGCCAGCGTCGATTGCCGGGCTGATCGAGGTGCGCGGCATCGGCATCGTCGAGCTTGCTTGGGCGACTGGCGTCCCGGTTATGCTGCTCGTCGATCTCGATGCCGAACCGGCGCGCCTGCCGCTGCCGTTGCACCGCGACCTGCTCGGCCATAGATTGCCGATCGTGGCGCTCGCCGCATTCGAAGCCTCGGCCCCGCTCAAGGTCGAACACGCTTTGACGCGCGCGGTGGCCGGAGTAGAAGCGCTGCCGTGAACGTTTCCAGCACCGTCACCGCTCCGCCGATCCTGCTCGTCACCGGCATGTCGGGAGCCGGCAAGTCGACCGCGCTCAAGGCGCTCGAGGACATGGGCTATGAGGCGGTCGACAATTTGCCGCTGACGCTGCTCGGGCGGCTGCTGGCGACACCCGACGACATGGCCGAGCATGACGCCGCAAGGCCGCTGGCGTTCGGGATCGACTCCCGCACCCGCGGTTTCGACGCCGACGCGATCATCGCCCGCCAGCGCGAGCTGCAGCGGCAGGGCCTTGATGTCCGGCTGCTGTTCCTTGACTGCAACGGCGGTGAGTTGACCCGCCGCTTTTCCGAAACCCGCCGCCGTCATCCGCTGGCGACCGATCGCCCCGCGGCCGACGGTATCGCCCGCGAGCGCGAGATCATGGCACCGCTGCGGCGCTGGGCCGACATCGTTATCGACACCACCGATTACGCCGCACCCGACCTGCGCCGCGCGCTTGCCGACCGCTTCGGCCGTCCCGAGGCGCATGCCCTCACGGTGACCATCATGTCATTCGGCTTCGCGCGCGGGCTGCCGCGCGATGCCGATCTGGTGTTCGACATGCGGTTTCTTGCCAACCCGCACTGGGTCCCAGCACTACGCCCGCTAACCGGCGACGATGCCGCAGTCGGCGCTTATGTTGCCGCCGACCCGGCGTTCAAGCCCGCGTTCGACCGCATCGCCGATCTCCTGCTGACGTTGCTCCCCGGCTACGGCCGTGAAGGCAAGGCGTATCTGACGGTCGCGTTCGGCTGCACCGGCGGGCGGCACCGTTCAGTCTACGTCGCGCGGACGATGGCCGAACGGCTGGCAGCCGCGGGCTGGCAAGCCTCCGTGATCCACCGTGACAAAGCGGGTGGCGGGGATGCGCCCGTTCCCGAACTAATGGAGCAAACTGCATGACTTGGCCTGCGCGCCGGTTCACCGCATGATCGGACTGGTGCTAGTGACCCACGGGCGGCTCGCGATCGAGTTCGCCGCGGCGCTCGAACATATAGTCGGGGCGCAGACCGCGTTGGAATGCATCTGCATCGGCCCCGACGACGACATGGAGGCGCGACGCGCCGACATCGCCGCCGCGGTCGCACGCGTTGCGACCGGGCGCGGCGTCATCCTGCTCACCGACATGTTCGGCGGCACCCCATCGAATCTCGCGATTTCGCTGATGGGCGGCAACATCGAGGTCATTGCCGGGATCAACCTGCCGATGTTGGTCCGGCTCGCGTCGGTACGCAAGACGATGGGCGTCGCCGCCGCGGTCGAAGCGGCGCAGGAAGCCGGGCGCAAGTATATCTCGGTCGCGTCGAAAATCCTCGGCGAAGCGGCTTAAGTGGACGCGCTGATGCCTAAGCCGGGTTTCGCGCCTGGAACTGCGCAGCAGGCCGGACCGCTCACTGTCACGATCCGCAACAAGCGCGGGTTGCACGCGCGCGCCAGCGCCAAGTTCGTGACGATGGCGAGCGGCTTCGACGCCGTCGTCACCGTCGCCAAGGACGGCACCTGCGTCACCGGTACATCGATCATGGGGCTGATGATGCTCGCTGCCGCGCCGGGCGACACCGTTGAGCTCTCGGCGACCGGACCGCAGGCGGAGGTGGCACTAGGCGCGCTTGCTGGGCTGATCGCGGCAAAGTTTGACGAGCGCGATTAGAGTCTAGGTCCAGATCTACCGTCACCCCCGTGCAGGGGGGACGACATTCATTACAGCCCAGCCCCGCTTCTATCACTTACCCTGCAGCTTGATCCCGATATACAGCCCCGGGTTCGTCCCGCG
>CAXTTR010000016.1:15223-17249 GCA_964247215.1 uncultured Sphingomonadaceae bacterium | reverse complement strand
GATCGACCGTTGATCGCCCGTTGATCGAGCGCCGCCGGCCCCGTACAGCAGGCCAGCAATCATGAGGACAGCATGGCCAAAATCAAGGTAGCGAAACCGGTCGTCGAGCTCGACGGCGACGAGATGACCCGGATTATCTGGCACTGGATTCGGGAGCAGCTGATTCTGCCTTACCTCGATGTCGAATTGATTTACTTCGACCTCGGCATGGAGAACCGCGACGCGACTGACGACAAGGTCACCGTTCAGTCGGCGAACGCGATTCGCGAGCACGGCGTCGGCGTCAAGTGCGCGACGATCACGCCCGACGAGGCACGGGTCAAGGAGTTCGGCCTCAAGAAGATGTGGAAGTCGCCGAACGGCACGATTCGCAACATCCTCGGCGGTGTCGTCTTCCGCGAACCGATCGTCATCACTACTATCCCGCGGCTGGTCCCGAGCTGGACCGATCCGATCGTTATCGGGCGCCACGCGTTCGGCGATCAGTACCGCGCTACCGACTTCCTGATCCCAGGTCCGGGTACGATGACGATGAAGTGGGTTAGCGAAGACGGCCAGCAGACGATCGAGCACGAGGTTTTCCACTATCCCTCACCCGGCGTCGCAATGGGGATGTACAATCTTGATGATTCGATCCGTGATTTCGCTCGCGCGTGCCTTAACTATGGCGTGGCGCGGCAATGGCCGGTTTATCTGTCGACCAAGAATACTATCCTGAAGGCCTATGACGGGCGCTTCAAAGACCTGTTCGAGGAAGTTTATCAGAAGGATTTCAAGGCGACTTACGACAAGCTCGGCATTGTTTACGAACACCGGCTGATCGACGACCTCGTTGCCTCGGCGCTAAAGTGGTCGGGCAAGTTCATCTGGGCGTGCAAGAATTACGATGGCGACGTGCAGTCGGACATGGTCGCGCAAGGCTTCGGCTCGCTCGGGTTGATGACATCGATCCTGATGACCCCCGACGGCAAGACCGTCGAAGCCGAGGCGGCGCATGGTACCGTCACCCGTCATTACCGCATGCACCAGCAGGGCAAGCCGACGAGCACCAATCCAATCGCGTCGATTTTCGCGTGGACTGGTGGCTTGAAGCATCGCGGCAAGCTCGACGGCACGCCTGAGGTGACGCATTTCGCCGAAACGCTCGAGCGCGTCTGCATCGAGACCGTCGAAGGCGGCGCAATGACCAAGGACCTGGCGTTGCTGGTCGGCCCCGACCAAGCGTGGCTGACAACCGAGCAGTTCTTCGAGGCGGTGCGCGCCAACCTCGACGCGGCGATGCTAATGCCGGAGGCAACCTAGCGGCTCGCGTGCGCCGCTCTTAGCTGGTCAGGTCGCTGAGCTGATCAGGCGGCGATTGCGGCCTCGTTAAGAACAGTGCGAACGGCGTCGATCGCTGCTGCCGCGTTCGCGCCGTCGGGCCCGCCGGCTTGCGCCATGTCGGGACGTCCGCCGCCGCCCTGCCCGCCGACTGCCGCAGCGGCGGCGCGGACAAGGTCGACCGCGCTGAACCGAGTGACGAGATCACTGGTGACACCGATCGCGACGGCAGCGCGCCCGCCATTGACCGCGACGACCGCGACGACTCCTGAGCCGAGCCGGGCTTTTTGATCATCGACCAGTCCGCGCAGGCTTTTCGCGTCGAGACCGGGGACGATACGTCCAATAAAGTTATTGCCGCCGACGACTTCGACCGTTGCAGCCGAATCTACGCTCGCCGCTCCTGCCGGCGAGCTCGAAGTACCGGCCTCGGTTCCGCTCAGGGCAAGTTTGCGCTTAGCCTCGGCGAGTTCGCGCTCGAGCCGCTTGCGCTCGTCCACTAATGCAACAATGCGCGCCGGAACCTCGTCGGGCCGCGACCGCAGCGCGACGGCGGCGGCCTTGAGCCGGTCTTCCTGCGTGGTCAGGAAGGCACGCGCGGCTTCGCCGGTCAGCGCCTCGATGCGGCGAACGCCGCTGGCGACGGCGCTTTCGCCGATAATCTTGAACAGTCCGATGTCGCCCAGAGCACCGACGTGCATGCCGC
>CAXTTR010000016.1:0-15213 GCA_964247215.1 uncultured Sphingomonadaceae bacterium | reverse complement strand
ATTCGGTCGAGTAGCTGACCTCGTTGTCGATGTGGCCCATCGACAGGACGCGCACCTCATCGCCGTACTTCTCACCGAATAGCGCCATTGCTCCTGCGGCAATCGCGGCATCAGGGGTCATCAGGCGAGTGGTGACCGGCGCATTGTGGCGGATTTGCGTATTGACGTCGGCCTCGACCGCAGCGAGCTCGGCCGCGGTGAGCGCCCGCGGCTGGCTGAAATCAAAGCGCAGGCGATCGGGGGCGACCAGCGAGCCTTTCTGCGTGACGTGATGCCCGAGCTGATGACGCAGCGCAGCGTGCAGTAGATGCGTCGCCGAATGATTGGCGCGGAGCTGCAGGCGACGTTCGACGTCGACATTTAGCGTGACGACATCGCCGACCGCTATGCGCCCGCTATCGACGCGAGCGTGATGGACGTGCAGCTTGCCGAGCGGCTTCGAAGTATCGCTGACGGTCAGCTGCAGGCCCTGTTCTCCCGTGATCCGCCCGGCATCGCCGGCCTGCCCGCCCGACTCACCGTAGAACGGGGTCTGGTTGACGAGCACCGCGACATCGTCGCCGGCGCTGGCGTGATCGACAGGCGCGCCGCCCTGGATAAGCGCAACGACCTGCGCCTGCGCGGTATCGCTGGCATAACCGACGAACTCGGTAGGGCCGTATTGGTCGACGAGATCGAACCACAAGGTATCCGAGGCGCGTTCGCCCGGGCCGGTCCAAGCGGCACGAGCGGCGCGGCGCTGCTCGGCCATCGCGGTGTCGAAGCCAGCGCGGTCGATACCAAAACCCTGTGCGCGCACCGCATCTTCGGTCAGGTCATAGGGAAAGCCGAAGGTGTCGTAGAGCTTGAACGCGACCGCGCCGGGCAAGATGTCGTCGGGCTGCATCTCGGCGGTGGCGGTTTCGAGTAGTCGCAGCCCGTTGTCGAGCGTCCGGCGGAACTGCGTCTCCTCGAGCTGCAACGTCGCTTCGATCAGCGGCTGCGCGCGGATCAGTTCGGGATAGGCGTTGCCCATCGCCGCAGTTAGAGCCGGGACCAGTTTGTAAAGCAGCGGCTCGGCTGTACCGAGCAGGTGCGCGTGGCGCATGGCGCGACGCATAATCCGGCGCAATACATAGCCGCGGCCTTCATTCGAAGGCAGCACGCCGTCGGCGATCAGGAAACCGCTTGTGCGCAGGTGATCGGCGATGATCCGGTGCGAGGCCTTGAACTCGCCGTCAGTCGCGGTGCCGGTCAGCTCGCCGCTCGCCGCGATCAGCGCGCGGAAAGTGTCGGTTTCGAAGTTGTCGTGGGTGCCCTGCAGCACCGCGGCGACGCGTTCGAGCCCCATGCCGGTGTCGATCGACGGCCGCGGCAGGTCAAGGCGCGTTGCTGCATCGACCTGCTCATATTGCATGAAGACAAGATTCCAGATCTCGACGAAACGGTCGCCGTCCTGATCGGGCGAGCCCGGTGGTCCGCCGGCGATATGCGAGCCATGGTCGTAGAAGATTTCCGAACATGGACCGCACGGGCCGGTTTCGCCCATCGACCAGAAGTTATCGTTGGTGGCGATGCGGATGATGCGCTCGTCGGGCAGTCCGGTGAGCGCTTTCCACAAGTCGAACGCTTCGTCGTCGGTGTGATAGACGGTGACGGTGAGGCGATCGGGATCGATGCCCCACTCGCGGGTCAGCAGCGTCCACGCATGCTCGATCGCGTCGCGCTTGAAGTACGCCCCGAACGAGAAGTTGCCGAGCATCTCGAAAAACGTGTGGTGGCGCGCGGTGTAGCCGACATTGTCGAGGTCGTTGTGCTTGCCGCCGGCGCGAACGCACTTCTGCGCCGATACGGCGGTGGTGTAGCGGCGAGTTTCGAGTCCGGTGAAGACGTCCTTGAACGGCACCATGCCGGCATTGACAAACATCAGCGTCGGATCGTTCTGCGGAACCAGCGGCGCCGATGGCACAATCTGATGCCCATTACGGGCAAAATAATCGAGGAAAGAGCGGCGGATCTCGTTGGTGGTCGTCATGCATCAGACTTAGGCGAGCGGGGCACGTAGCTCAAGCACCCCGCTCTAGGTCTACCCTACACTCTTCTACATCTCGCCGTCGGTGTCGTCTTCAGCGCCTGGGCCGACCATCAGCGCTTCACCGATGCCGGCGGCATTGTCGCGGATGGCTTTTTCAATGCGATCGCGGACTGCCGGGTTATCCCTGAGATACTTCTTGGCGTTCTCGCGGCCCTGGCCGATGCGGATCGAGTCGAAGCTGAACCACGCGCCCGATTTCTCGACGACGTTGGCCTTGACGCCGAGATCGAGAATTTCTCCGGTCTTCGAGATACCCTCGCCGTACATGATGTCGAACTCGACCTGCTTGAACGGCGGCGATACCTTGTTCTTGACGACCTTGACGCGCGTCGTGTTGCCGACGATGTCGTCGCGGTCTTTAATCTGCCCGGTACGGCGGATGTCGAGTCGGACGCTGGCGTAGAATTTCAGCGCGTTGCCTCCAGTAGTCGTCTCAGGATTACCGTACATAACGCCAATCTTCATCCGCAGCTGGTTAATGAAGATGACAATGCAGCGTGAGCGGCTGATCGAGCCAGTGAGCTTGCGGAGCGACTGGCTCATCAGCCGCGCCTGCAGGCCGACGTGGCTGTCGCCCATCTCGCCCTCGATTTCGGCGCGCGGTACGAGCGCCGCGACCGAGTCGATAACGAGCACGTCGATGGCGTTCGAGCGCACCAGCGTGTCAACGATCTCGAGCGCCTGCTCCCCGGTATCGGGCTGCGAGACAATCAGCTCGTCGATATTGACGCCAAGTTTCTTGGCGTAAGCGGGGTCAAGCGCGTGCTCGGCATCAACGAATGCCGCGGTACCGCCAGCCTTCTGCGCTTCAGCGATGCAGTGCAGCGCCAAGGTTGTCTTGCCGGAACTTTCAGGGCCGTAAATCTCAACGACGCGCCCGCGTGGCAGCCCGCCGATGCCGAGCGCGATGTCGAGACCGAGTGAACCGGTCGGGCTTGACTCGATCTCCATCGCCTCGCGCGAACCGAGCTTCATGACCGAGCCCTTGCCGAAGGCGCGGTCGATCTGCGCCAGCGCCGCTTCGAGCGCCTTCGCCTTGTCCATGCCCCCGTCCACCACTTTCAATGCTGCCGCCACGTCTTGTCTCCCTATCGGTCGCCGAACGCCCCTACAACGACATTCGGTGTACAACGTTTGTTCGAGTAGAACAAGGAGAGAACGCGCGCGACGTTAAACTTTCGTCAGGGCACCGATAGCATGCTCGACGGCGGCAAATGCGTACGGCTTTTCGAGCACTTTGCAGCCGGCAAAACGGTCGGGAAGAACACTGCGATGCGAGCCGGTGGCGAAAATCACCTCGACCCCGGCGGCGATCAGTTGATCGGCGACCGAGTAAACCGGATCGCTACCGAGATTAACGTCGAGAATGGCCGTATCGATCGGCCTGCCCAGCGCGAGCAGATCGCTTGCCTCCTGCAGCGACGCCGCTGGACCGACGACTTCACATCCCAGGCTATCGAGGATATCCTCGAGCAGGATTGCAATCAGCACTTCGTCTTCGACAATGGCAACACGCCGCCTTGGCTCGGATGCGCGTAATTCAGTTGGTAATTCCGCCTGCATAGCGCCAGCCCGTTGTGCCTCCGACATGTCGCAGCCAGACCGCTAACGGTTCCATCGCTCCGGCGCAACCCCGGCTCCGGTTAAGCGAGCGCTCCGCGGGTCATCGCGAGGCGAACCGTGGCGACAAGGTCGGCGATGGCGAAGGGTTTGGCGAGAAAGCGCACCCCGGTATCGTCGAGCGCCCGGCGCTGCGGCGGCTCGGCGTAGCCTGACATCAGGATCGCCGGTAAATTGCTGATTTCCTTGCGCGCCCGTTCGACCAGCGCGACGCCGTCCATCCCGGGCATCACCACATCGGAGATAAGCAGGTCGATGCGATCTCGCTCGCGCTCGATTATTTCGAGCCCGGACAGTGCATCGGTCGCGGTAAGCACATTGAGGCCGTGGCCGGTCAACGCTCGCGCGACAACCAGCCGCACAGCGCGGTCGTCCTCGACCAGCAGCACGGTTCCCTGCAACGGCGCGGCTTTGTCGGGAACAGGTTGCGCCGGCGGGAGCTGCGCCGGACGCGCGCCCGAACTTGGGAAATACAGCGTGAAGCTGGTCCGGCCGTCAGCGCTGCTGACGAAAATGAAGCCGCCGGTCTGCTTGACGATGCCGTACACCGTCGACAGGCCGAGCCCGGTTCCCTGCCCAAGTGGCTTGGTGGTGAAAAACGGCTCGAAGATCTTGGCGCTGATCTCGGGCGCGATGCCAGTGCCGGTGTCGGTGACGACGATGGCGACGTAATCGGCCACCGGCATGATGCGGTGGCCGAGCGCCGGAACTTCGGCGGCGGTGACGATCTGCGTGGCAATCGTCAGCACGCCGCCGTCGGGCATTGCGTCGCGGGCATTGACGGCGAGATTGACGATGACCTGCTCGAGCTGCCCGGGGTCGACCCGCACCAGCGGCAGCTCGCTTGCGGCGGGTGCAATAACAAGCTCCATTCCAGCGCCGAGCAGGCGGAGCAGCAGCGGCTTGACGCCAGCGATCACGTGATCGATGTCGAGCAGCTGCGGGCGCAGTGTCTGCTGCCGCGCGAACGCCAGCAGCTGCCGGACGAGATCGGCGGCGCGGTTGCCGTTCTGGCGGATCTGATCGATGTCTTCGTAATCGGGGTCGCTGGGTAGGTGCCGCGACAGCAGCTCGTCGCACAGCCCGAGCACGGCGGTCAGAATGTTGTTGAAATCGTGCGCGATACCGCCGGCAAGCTGCCCGACCGCCTGCATCTTGGTGACCTGCGCGACCTGCTGCTCGAGCCGCAATTGCTCGCGGATATCGCGCACCGCGACGAGCACGGCGAAACCCCAGCCGGGAGGTGCAGCAGCGAGTGTCAGCGCGACACTCTCGTCGGGGCGCAGCGCGAGGCGGATACGGCATTCCTGCGGTTCGGGGCTGCCGGTCAGGACCATGCCAATAGCGCGTTGCAGCCGCTCGCGGTCATCCTCAATCGCCAGCGCCGCCAAGCCGCCTGCCTCGCGGTGGCAGCCGCCGCCGACGGTTTCGGCGAACGCATCGTTGGTCATCATGCAGTGACCGTCGGCGTCGAGCAGCGCCAGGCCAAGCGGCAGCGCGTGCAGGATGGCGATCCCCTGCAGCGACAACGCGGCAACAGACGGCGCGACCGCAGGCGGCGTGGCGACGACGGCAGGCGGCTCGGCCAGTGGCACGACATCAGCCATAGCGCTGTTCGCTCCACGGGTCGCCGACATTGTGATAGCCGCGCACTTCCCAGAAACCGGGTGCATCGGCGGTGGCGAACTCGATGCGCTTGAGCCACTTAGCCGATTTCCACAGATAATAACGCGGGATGATCAGCCGCACCGGACCGCCATGCTCACGGCTGAGCGGGACGCCGTCATGGGCGTGCGCGAGCAGGCAATCGGCTTCGGCGAAATGCTCGAGCGCGACGTTGGTGGTGTAACCGTCATAGCCGTGCAGGATAACGTGACGCGCGGCTGGCAACGGCTGGACGGTGCCAAGCAAGTGCCGTGTCGACA
This sequence comes from uncultured Sphingomonadaceae bacterium, assembly GCA_964247215.1. Lineage (GTDB taxonomy): Bacteria > Pseudomonadota > Alphaproteobacteria > Sphingomonadales > Sphingomonadaceae > Polymorphobacter_B. The sequence goes on along the minus strand of CAXTTR010000016.1, from coordinate 9,594 downwards.
CCCCGGTCCAGCGGTTGTCATAGCGCGACCACGCCGTGACACAGTGGATGTCCGAGACGTCTTCGAACTTCGGCTGGCGCAGCAGCGTCGCAAAGTCCCACTCGGCCGGCGTGGCAACAGCGCCGTCGATCTTGAGCCGCCAGTCGTCCTGCGGCACGTCAGGCTGGATACCGAGATCGAGCACTGGCCAATCCTTGACGAGGCGCTGCCCAGGCGGCAGGCGGTCGGTGGCGGGGTCGCCGTCCTTGCCGGTCAGCAGCCGCCCTGCCCGTGCCCACGCCTGCTTGGTCGCAATCAGCTTATCCCTTATGCTGTCCGGCATGTCTGATGGTGTCCTTTCGGTCCGCGCTTTCCAACGCTGCCCTGTTACCGGCCTGTTATGCAAGACCAGTATTTCCGGCGAGCTTAGGCATTGCGGCTAGACTTATTGAGTTGTTGAGCTATGCGGCAGCATGACCGTTGCGCAACCGATTAGTCTTAACCTGCAGAGTTCGACCGGCTTTCGCACGCCAAGCGGACGCCGCCTCGAAGTCCTCGCATTTGTTGCGTTTGCAATAACCGTCACCGCATTCTTCCTCGGTGACATCGCCACGTTGCCGATGCGGATGTGGGATGAGTCCCGGCTGGCGGTCAACGCCGCTGAAATGGCGATTACCGGGCAGCACCTCGTCACGACTTACGGGTTCGCACCAGATCTGTGGAACACCAAACCGCCGCTGCTGATCAACATTATGGCGTGGTCGATCGAGCTTTTCGGCTTCAACACATTTGCGCTGCGTTTGCCGTCGGCGCTCGCCGGCATTGGCACTGTGTTGATTACCGTCCAGTTCGTTCGCTGGGCAACAGGGTCGCTGAGCTGGGGCGTCGTTGCGGGAGTGCTGCTCGGCACTTCGACGGCTTTTTACGGCGAACACGCTGCGCAGACCGGCGACTATGACGCGCTGTTGACATTGTTCACCACGGCCTATGCAATGCTGCTATTAGCACTGTTCGCGGAGACTTGGCCCAAAGCTGACCGGCGTCGGCCGTGGGTGGTAGTCGGCACGGGCATACTGATCGGGCTTGCTATCCTGACGAAGGGCGTTGCCGGCGTCATTCCGGGCGTCGGCTGCGCGACCTACGCGATCGTCTTCGCACGCCGGCAGCTGTTCCGCGGCGTGCTCGATTTTACGGTTATCATCCTGATCGCGGTGCTTATCGGGGGCGGTTTTTATTTGGTACGCTCGCTCGGTGACCCGGCGTATCTCTCGGCAGTCGCCGTCAACGACCTCGGCGGACGGTTCAATACGGTACAGGATAAGCATTACGGCACAGCGCTGGTCTATCTCAGACCGTTGATTAAGGCGCGCTGGAACCGCTTCTGGCCGGACTTCGCAGGTTCAGCATCGCTCATTCTAGGCGTGGCTGCGCCGTGGCTCTCACAAGGCCGGGCGCGTCACGCGGCAATTTTTGCGATATGTCAGGCCGCAGCGATTGTTGCTGTTTACTCGATCGCGGCAACCAAGCTGCCCTGGTATACGATACCGGCGTATCCTTACCTGGCGATACTCGTTGCGCTGGCCGGCGCTGGCATCGTCGACCGGCAACGCGGTCACCGCCAAGATTCCGCCCCAACGTACGCACTTATCGCAATCGGTCTCAGCCTCGTGATCGGACAGGCAGCTATCGGGCGGTACCTGCGGCCCATCCAGCCTGAAACCACGCCGCGAGCGTTCGATCGGCTGTTCACAGCCGCTGCCGCGTCAAATGCATGGCCGCTCGCGGTTGTCGATCACGGCTTCCCCAATGAAGCCGGTTACAAGACCTACACGCCGACACTGCGCTTCTATATACTTGCCGCGGAACGCGAGGGGCACCCGGCAAAGCAGATTGCTGGTATGCCGGCGGCAGGCGCGGTGATGAGCCGTGCCATCGGCAGTTGTGACCCTACACTGGTGAACGCCGTGGCAGCCCTGATGCCGCCGGTTTGGCGCGGATATGGATGTGTTCTCGTTACCCGCCCGTCCGCCGCAGAAGTGAAGCGCTAGTCCGCAGCGAAAGCGAAGCGCTTGGAACCGACATACGACAGCACCGTGTACGTGCCAACTCCCGCCAGCTGCGCCAGATAGGGGTTGAGGCCAAGGCCACGGCTGAGTCCGAGCATCACCGTGAGGTTGGCCGCGTAGGCAATAGCGGCGACCGCGAGCCAGCGTGGCAGGCTGGCGCGCCAATCACCGCGGTGGGCAAAGGTCCACTTGCGGTTGAGCGTGAACGACGCGGTCATGCCGATCAAAAAGCCGATGGCGTTCGCGACAGTCGTGCTGATGCCAGCCGCCATCAAAAGCCAGATCAATCCTAAACCGACGGCAGTGTTGAGCACGCCTACGGTTAAGAACCGCAACATACGCACCCAATCGGCGCTCGAGCGCATCCGCGGGTCAAGCAACACTGCGAACGACCGCCAGCTTTCTTTCATCGCAGGTCGCGGTGTCCCGTAACATCGGTGCGGGCACGTTTCATAGGCAGATGGCCCCTATGGACCGCTGAACGATCAGGATCAACCGCGGCGAGCTGAAGCTGGTGATTGATGGTTCGACTCTGACGCTTACTCAAACTTTATAACCACTAGGAGATCATCGAAATAGACGCAGCTATCGTTACAGCAACAACAATGATTACTGCCAGGCTTATAGCCAAAATAGCTAAACTGAACACCAGCAGGTGGAGCACTTCAGCAGCTGCGATCGCAATCTTACTCGTCCGTGGTTCGAAGCGATGGAAGGTCGGATATCGCGATCGAGCGACTGGCAAAGGTCCACGCTTCAACGAGTCCGGTAAGATCAATTCGGTGTTCGAAACCGGAAGAATCTGTTTAGTTTGCCGGGTTCCAAAACTTACACTAAACAACATAATCAGTGAGTTATAACGACTCACCCGTTCCGGTCAACGAACGAACGGTTAAATCAGGTCGATTGTGCAAACAGCGAATATTGTCCACCGAGCGGCAGCCAAGCAAGTGCCGGTTCGGCCGATCGCAGTGCTGCCAGCATATGCGGGAAGAACAGGTGATAGCGGATCTCGACATCACGCCATCCCGCTGCGGTCGCGGCGGCGCGGAGCTTGGACGCACGGATCAGCCGCGCGTTGGCGTCGAATGGACAGGTGTTGACCGCGCGCACGGTGAGCGGATTGTACGGGTTGTGTTCGAAGATGACGAGCGCGCCACCGGGCGCGACGGTGCGACGCAGTTCGCGCAGCCAGCGGCCGTGCTCGGCATGATCGATATGGTGAAAGACGCAGGCGGAGAAAGCGAGATCGAAGCTGGCAGCAGCGGACGGCACCGCGTCGCTATCAATCTCGAGATAGCTTTCGCGGCCCGGGAAGCGGGATTGGCTGAGCGCCATGCTGCGCACCGAGGCATCGGCGCAGGTCAGCTGGCTTGCCGGGAAATACTTACGGAAGAATGCCACCGACGCACCAATGCCGGAACCAAAGTCGATGATGCGATCGGTGCGAAGCCGCTTTTGATCCATCAGACCGCGCAGCACCGCTATCTTATACTCAGCGAAATACTCGGGTCTCTCGCCGGTGACACTGATGTTGGCGCTGTGCTGGGTGTAATACTCATCGGCGAAGCCGTCGAACTCAGCAGCTTGCATCGTCACCTCCTATAATTCCGCCACGGATTATGACTCATCCGGAACGAGCATAGGCGTTAGCTCTTCAATAATATAGCGTGGACGGCGCTTTGATTCCAAATAGATCTTGCCCACATATTCGCCGATGATCCCCAGGCACAATGTCTGGACGCCGCAGATCATGAAGATCGGCACCGTCGTTGACGCCCAGCCGGGGATCGTCCGATCGCTGAACACGGCGAGCCCAAGAGCCCAGAAGCCGAGTCCGAACGAAGCGAGCGAGACGATAAAACCAAACATCGTGATCAGCCGCAGCGGCCGCGTCGAGAATGAGGTGACGCCGTCGAGCGCCAGCGCCGCCATCTTGCTGAACGGATACTTCGACTCGCCCGCGAAGCGCTCGGCGCGGGCATACGGCACCGTTGCCACGGTAAAGCCGAGCTGCGGGATCAGTGCACGCAGGAACAGGTTGGCTTCCTGGAACTGCGCGAGCGCGCTCAACGCCGCCCGGCTGAGCAGGCGGAAATCGGCGTGATTGAACACTACCTCGACGCCGAGCCCGCTCAGGACACGATAGAAGCCCTGCGCGGTGGCGCGCTTGAACCAGCTGTCAGAGGTGCGGTCGCTGCGTACACCCAAGACGACGTCGGCACCGCCGCGATAGGCGTCGACCATGGCCCCGATGACCCGCGGATCGTCCTGCAAGTCGGCGTCGATCGACACCACGACATCGCCGGGCGCGGTCGCCAGTCCGGCCATCAGGGCGCGCTGATGCCCGACGTTGCGGCTGAGCTTGAGCCCGCGGAAGCGCGTGTCGCGCGCCGCGCAGCGCTCGATCAGCGGCCACGTCGCGTCGCGCGACCCGTCGTTGACCAGCCACACCTGCGGCGCGGCTGCAATGCGTCCCGCCGCTAGCAACTCGTCGAGCAGGCCGCCAAGCTGGCGGACGGTTTCGGGGAGCACCTCGGTCTCGTTATAGCACGGCACGACAATGCTCAGTGTCGGCGGCGCTCGCAGCGCGGCAACACTCGGATGCACGTGCTGCATCGAAGCGTGACTCTCGTCGGCGGGGCTTCTGTCAGCACGACCGTCGATCGTCCGCGACGCAGGCGGCACCGGTTGGCCGCTTTCTGACATCAGCGAAGAGTCCGGTCCCGTCATCGCTGCTCACCCCGCCACACCAGATGCGCCTATCGCGTTGCGCAACCTGCTGCAACTTGCGCGGCTGCTAGGCCGCCCGGATCAGCGCCAGCCGCCGCAGCAACGGCGTCATCGTCAGCCCCTGCACGAAGATCGAGAACGCGACGACGGCGAATGCTACGGTGATCACCGTAGCGCGCCCTGGCAGGTCGTCGGGCAACCCGAGTGCCAGTCCGAGCGCGAGCGCGCCCCGGAGCCCGCCCCAGACGAGAATATGCTGGTGCCGCACGTCGACCCTCAACCGCGTTCGCCTGAACAGCGCTGACAGCGGGTAGATCGCAACCGCACGCCCGGCCAGCACGACGACGATGGCGACGGCGGCGGGCCACAGCACGTCGAGAAACTTCTGTTCTGCAACGCGCGCGCCGAGCAGCAGGAAGATCAGCGAGTCGGCAAGAAACGCCAGATACGCCCAGTAGGCAAACACCGAAACACGCCCGCGTTCGCTGATCGAGCCGAGCTCGTTCGAGTTGCCGACGATCAGTCCCGCCGTAAGCGTCGCCAGCACCCCCGACATGCCGAGCCGGTCGGCAACCAGGAACGAGCCGTAAGCAATCAGCGTCGTCAGCGTCAGCTCGACGAGGCTGTCCTCGGTGCGCCCGGCGATCAGCAGCAGCACGAATGCGACACCTGCGCCGATCGCCACGCCGCCGAGGATCATCCACACCAGCGAGCCGCTCACCGCAACGACACCGCTCGGCGCGCCTGCCGCGACGGCCAGCACTACCGCAAACGCCACGGCAGCGGTGCCGTCGTTGAGCAGGCTTTCACTCTCGACCAGCAGGTGCAGCCGCGGATCGATGCTGACACGCTTGAAGGTGGCGATCACCGAAACCGGGTCGGTCGCGGCGATCAACGTCCCGAACAGCGCCGCGACAACCCAGCTCCAGCCCGCGACATAGTGCATGCCAGCCGCTGCGACGCTTGCCGCGATCATCACGCCCGCGCTGCTCAGGGTAGCGACAACCGGGAAATTACGGCGCAGGTCATGCCAGTGAATGTTAAGCGCCGCCTCGAAGACAATGGGCGGCAGGAACACTTCGAAGATCAGGTCGCGGGTTAGCGGGAGGTTGAACGGCAGCGGCACGAACGCCAGCACGATCCCCGCACAAACCAGCCCGACGCTGTACGGGACCTGCAACCGCCGCGCCGTGATCGCGACGATCGCGGCGACGAACAGCAGCAGGCCGAGGAGAGTCAGATTCGCGTGAAGCATATCAGCGATCGAGTGCCGCGGTGCAGACCCGTCGTCTCGCTGAAGACTGGATCCTACGCCGCCGGACAACCCCGCTTCCCCAGCGAAAGCTGGGGTCCACCTCTCCACCTGCACGCTGCTGCCCGGACGTGGACTCCAGCTTTCGCTGGGGAAGCGGAGAGAGTTGAGGGAGTGGAGAGAAACCCGACAACACCGCTACCCTCGCTCGCGCAGCAGCCGCCCCGCTTCGCGCTTCCAGTCGCGCGCTTTCTCGGTGTCGCGCTTGTCGTGGAGTTTCTTGCCCTTCGCCAGCGCGAGTTCGACCTTGGCGCGGCCGCGGTCGTTAAAATAGATCATCAGCGGCACGAGGGTCATGCCCTGCCGCGTCACCGCACCGTTGAAGCGTTTGATCTCGCGCTCGTGAAGCAGCAGCTTGCGCGGACGTTTCGGCTCATGGTTGTTGCGGTTGCCGTGGCTGAACTCGGGGATGTTGGCGTTGACTAGCCACATCTGGCCGTCCTTGAGCTCGGCATAGGCTTCGGCGATCGAGCCCTCACCTTGGCGCAGCGCCTTGACCTCGGTGCCTGCCAGCGCGATCCCCGCCTCGAGCACCTCGTCGATGAAAAACTCGTACCGAGCCCGCCGGTTCTCGGCGACGATCTTCACCTTGACCCCGGTGTTGACGTAGGCGCGCGCCATTACGCCAGCCCCGCATGCGCCAGTGCCGCATCCACCGCGGCGCGGCTGGCAGGCGACGGGGGCGTGATCGGCAGCCGTGTCTCGACTGTCATGTGCCCCAGTTCGGCCAACGCATACTTCACCGGCCCCGGGCTGGAGTCGGTGAACAGCGCCGCGTGCAGCGGATACAGCCGGTCCTGCAGCGCCAGCGCCGCCGCGTAGTCACCGCGCGCACACGCCGCCTGGAAATCAGTGCACAGCTGCGGCGCGACGTTCGCCGTCACTGAGATACAGCCGTGCCCGCCCATCGCCATGAAGCCGAGCGCCATGTCGTCGTTGCCCGACAGCTGGACGAAATGCGGCCCGCAAGCCGCGCGCTGCGCCGAGACGCGCGCGAGATTGCCGGTCGCATCCTTGACCCCGATGATCCCCGGCAGCCCGGCCAGCCGCGCCATCGTCTCGACGCTCATGTCGACAACCGAGCGGCTCGGGATATTGTAGATCAAGATCGGTAGCTCGCAGCCATCCGCCAGCGCCTTGTAGTGCGCGTACAGCCCTGACTGGCTCGGCTTGTTGTAGTAAGGGCAAACGACCAGCGCCGCCGCCGCGCCGACTCTCTGCGCGTGGCGCATGTGCACCAGCGCGGTCGCGGTGTCGTTCGAGCCGCAGCCGGCGATCACCGGCACGCGGCCCGCCGCGGCGTCGACCGCCAGCCCGACGACTTGGTTGTGTTCCTCGATGCTCAGCGTCGCCGACTCGCCGGTGGTTCCGCACGGCACCAGCGCCGACGAGCCCGACGCGATCTGCCAGTCGACGAATGCCGCGAACGCCGCCGCGTCGACCTTGCCGCCGTTGAACGGCGTCACCAGCGCCGGGATCGACCCGCTAAACATTGCCCCAAAACCTTCTTCACTCAAAGCGCTTCACCTTCTTCGTCCAAAGCGCTTCACCGGCGCGGCCGAACCGCCTAGGAAGCGGCATGCTCCCAATATCCCGATACGCGCCGCCAGATAGGAAGCCCGGACGCCGCTTGTCCAGTAAACTCCAGTTCACATTGCTCAGCCTGTTGCTGGCAGGCATGGCGAGCGCTTGTTCGGCAGCGCCTGGCGACGCTCCCGATCATGCCGCTGCGACGGTGAAACTGACCCCGGCGACGCGGTCGTACTATGTTGCCAAGCTCGCCAACAACGATGCCGGACGCTTCGATTTGCTAGCGGCGTCGCCGGTGCTCGACCCGCAGCGCGACGTGCTGCTCGACGCGGTGGTGACGTGGGACCGCCTGCGCCGCGACAACGCTCCGGCGACGTTCGCCGAGCTGGCGGCCTTCCTGCGCGCCTACCCCGGCTGGCCCGGCGAGCTCGCGTTGCGCCGTCGCGCCGAGAAACTGATCGACGCGGCCGTAACGCCCGAGGCGCGGCTGGCCTACTTCGCCGCCAACCCGCCGCTTAGCGCGGTGGCGCAGTTTCGCCTTGCGGAGGCGAAGCTTGCCACCGGGCACCCCGCCGACGCGGCAAAGCTGGCGCGCACGGCCTGGGCTTCGCCGAACCTCGACGTGCTGACCGAGGCGCAGCTGCAGGCAGGCTTCGGGACACAACTCACCCCCGCCGATCATCAGCTGCGCTTCGACTGGCTGCTATGGAGCGGGCAGACCGCGGCTGCCGCGCGCGTGCTGCCGCTGCTGCCGCCCGACCATGCGGCGTGGGCAGCCGCGCGTCTCGCGCTGCGGACGCACGCGCCCGATACCGAGGCGCGTTGGCAGGCGGTGCCCGCAGCGCAGCAGCGCGATGCCGGACTGGTGCTCGACCGCGCGCTGTGGCTGCGGTCGAGCGGCGACACGACGGCGGCGCGTATGCTGCTCGCTGGGTATGACGAGCCGCCGGGGCTGGTCACCGATCCCGACACGTGGTTAAGGATCCGGCTCGAGTTTGCCCGCGCTGCGGTGCGCGACGGTCAGTACGACCTCGCATATAAAATTGCAGTAAACCACCACGCGCTGCCGTTCGGCCGCTTGCTAAGCGACCACCCGCTCGGGCAACGCCAGCTGCTGATCGATACCGAATGGAGCGCCGGCTGGATCGCGCTCCGCAGGCTTAATCGTCCCGACGAGGCGCTACGGCATTTCGAGGCGGTGCGCGATGCCGCGCTGACGCCGGTCAGTCAGGCGCGCGGTGATTACTGGTCGGGACGTGCTGCGTCCGCCGCGGGGCAAGCACAAGCGGCGCGTGACCTGTACGCAGCTGCGGCGGTCCACAGCGACTATTACTACGGGCAGCTTGCGGCCGAAGAACTTGGCCCGACGCCGCCACTGCCGCCGGCGCAGGCGGTCAAAGTAACTACAGCAGCGCGTGCCAAGTTCGATCGCGACACGCTCGTTCGCATCGCGCGCGAGCTGGGCGACCTCGGCGACCGTCCGCGCCAGACTTTGTTCCTGCGCGCGCTCGTCGACCGCGCCGACAGCCTCGAAGGCCAGCGTCTGCTCGGCGACCTCGCCACCGAGCTCGACCGCCCCGACCTCGGCGTCATGACCGGCAAGGCCGCGCGCAGCGACGGGGAACTCAGCCTATATGACATCGCGTATCCGCAGCTATCGCTGCCCGCGATGCTCGACGGCAGCTGGACGATGATCCACGCGATCGCCCGCCAGGAATCGCAGTTCGACCGCGCCGCGCTCAGCCGCGCCAACGCCCGCGGACTGATGCAGCTGCTTCCCGGTACCGCGGCCGACACTGCTGCCAAGCTGGGCCTGCCGTATAGCACACCGCGACTGATCGACGACCCGGTGTATAATGTGACGCTCGGGTCAGCATATTTCGCCCGCCTGCGCGACCAGTTCGGCGGCAACCATGTACTCGCGGTCGCCGCCTACAATGCCGGGCCGGGCAACGTCCGCAAATTCATCGCCGC
>CAXTTR010000015.1:0-17395 GCA_964247215.1 uncultured Sphingomonadaceae bacterium | reverse complement strand
TGTTGACACAGTGAACTGTTGTTGTAACAACTGTTGTACAGGAGCAGTCAGATGATACACACCAAGATCAGCGCAATCGGCAATTCGGCGGGCGTGATCCTGCCCAAGGAGCTGCTGGTGCAGCTCGGGCTGAGCCGCGGCGACACTGTCGGTGTCGAGGTCGAGGACGGCGGCCTGCGCATCGTTAAGCTCGACGACAGCTACAACCGCGCCATTGACGCCGGGCGCGAGTGCTTCGACCGTTATCCGGCGACGCTTGCGGAACTGGCGCGATGAGCGGGCAGGACATCGTCCTGCCGCCGCTGCAAGCCATTCTCGATCTCCACCGCCAGTCAATCGACCGCTTCGGCGGCAGCCACGGCGTGCGCGATCTGGGCGGCGTTGAAGCGGCACTGGCGCGCGCCGAGCAGATGATCGCCTACGGTGAGGGCGAGGTCACGGTGTTGCGCGTCGCCGCCGCGATCGGTTTCAGCCTGACCAAGAATCGCCATCCGTTTGTCGACGGCAATAAGCGCGCCGGATGGTTTGCGATGTTCGTTACACTGCGGCTGAACGGCCTTTACCTTGACGCGCGCGAAGCCGATGCGACCGCGGCGGTGCTCGGCGTTGCCGATGGCTCGATGAGCGAAGATGCGCTGGTGGCGTTTCTGGCAGGCAACACGCGGGAGATGCCGGCATGACCATCCTCCAGACCCTCACCGGCGCGGTCCACGATCTCGGCGGGTTCAGCGTCGCGCGCGTCCTGCCGCAGGCGGCGCGGCGGCATGTCGGGCCGTTCGTGTTCTTCGACCATCTCGGTCCGGCGGAGTTTCCGGCGGGCAAGGGCATCGACGTGCGGCCGCATCCGCATGTCGGGCTGGCGACGGTGACCTATCTGTTCGAGGGCGGGCTCGGGCACCGCGACAGCCTCGGCACGGTTATCGACATCGCTCCCGGCGCGGTCAACTGGATGACCGCGGGGCGTGGCATCACGCACAGCGAGCGCACCCCGCCGGGCTTACGCGCCAGCGGCCACCGCATGCACGGTATCCAGTCGTGGGTGGCGCTGCCAGCCGCTTCCGCCGAGGTCGAACCGAGCTTCGCGCACCACCCCGCCGGCAGCCTGCCGTCGATCAGCTTCGATGGCGCGCGGCGCACCCTGATCGCGGGCAGCGCGTTCCACGCGATCTCACCGGTCAACGCGCTCTCGCCGATGTTCTATATCGACATCGAGGCCGAGGCGGGCGCGCGGGTCGAGCTGCCGACGGAGCATGAAGAACGCGGCGTCTATATCGTCGCGGGTGCGATCGAGATTGACGGGGTGCGCCACGACGCCGGGCAGATGCTGGTGTTCGCGCCGGGCGAGCCGGTGGCGTTCACGACGTCCGAACCAGCGCGTGCGATGCTGCTCGGCGGCGCGCCGATCGATCCGGTGCACATTTTCTGGAACTTCGTCAGCACCTCGCCGGAGCGCATCGAAACGGCCAAGGCCGACTGGCGTGCCGGGCGCTTCGCAGCCGTGCCGGGCGAAACCGAGTTCATCCCGCTGCCCGACGACGCACCCCCGAAGGCTCCCGAGTACAGCGAGGTTTCAAAGGGCAGCGCGACGAGCTAAGTTGGTGCCATGTTCATTCGCCTCACCGATACTGTCTCCGTTGCCGGGCAGCTTACTCCTGCTGACATGGTCGCTGCCGCGGCGGCAGGCTATGTCGCTGTTGTCAATAACCGCCCGGATTACGAAGCTGGCGGGCAGCCGACCGGAGCCGAAATCGCCGCAGCCGCCGAGGCGGCCGGCTTGCGTTACATCGCGATCCCCGTCGGTGCCGCAGGCCTCGGTCCGGCGCAGGTCGAAGCGATGGCGGCGGTGCTCGCGGAGAGCGACGGCCCGGTGCTGGCGTTCTGCCGCTCGGGCACGCGGTCGACGCATCTATGGGCGCTCGCAGCAGCGCAGCGCGGCGGTGATTCGGCTGCGATCGTCAGCGCTGCGGCGAGCGGCGGCTACGACATCGCCGGGCTGAAGCCGGCGCTGGAGCAGCTGCGCGGCAAGGCGTGATCAGCCCGGCTTCTTGAACCGGTAGGCAAACTGGTCGGTCTTGCCGCGAATGCTGGGGTCGAAGACGAGCGCGGTGTGCGAGTCGGCGGGGTTCGCCAGCACCTTGCTTTCGCCGTCGAAGACGAAGCCCGCCGCGGTGACTTCGGCCTTGACCACCGCAGGGTCGATCCGGTGCAGTGTCTTGGTCGCGGTATCGCCCGAGCCGGGCAGCGCCACGTGATCGATGATAACGTAATAACCGCCGGGCCTGAGCGCCGCGAATACCGCCTTGTTCAGCCCGGCAACGGTGCCCGCCGGAGCGTTGTGCAGGTCGTGATAATTCTGCGCCGTCCAGAACACATCGGCACTGGCGACGGCGGGATCGGTCATCGCGCTGACGACGGTGACATCGCCGTAAGCGGCATCGCTGCCGAGCGCAGTCACCATGGCCGCGCCTGCCGGGTCATGTCCAGCGGCGGCTGCCGGAAGCATCGCGACGACGCTGCCGCCGGGCTTGACCGCGACGGCGAACAGCCGCGTGAAATAGCCGTGCCCGGGGATGAAGTCGACGACCTTGCTGCCGTGGCCGACGTGCGCGAAGTCGAGCATTTCGGCGGGATGCCGGGCGGCATCGCGCGCGGTGTCCTCGGCCGGGCGGTGCTTGTCGGCAACCGCATCGGCGCTATGCGCGAGTGCCGCGCCGGTGCTGGCGAGCAGGACGGCGGCAAGGGCATGGTAGAGACGGCGCATGACGGGTTCCCCAGGATGTTTCGCAGAGATTAGCAGGGTGTGCGGGACGGGACGACTCTAAAAGATTAGCAGCGGCGCTGTCGCTTCCTGCTCTCTTCTGCTCCCCTCCCCATTTCCGGGGAGGGGCCGGGGGTGGGCTCTTCCACCACAGCAGCGTCGCTGATCATCGGAGAACCCACCCCCGGCCCCTCCCGTGAAGGCGGGAGGGGAGCAGAAAGGCGGTCATCGCGACGCACGCCTTTCCCTCAACGCTGCCGCCCCCACCGCGCCTCGACCTGCGCCTGCAGGTCGCCGCCGACGTGCGCCCGCACCAGTGACACACCCTCCAGGTCCACCGCCGCCCCGCGCATAAACCGTGGTCGCAGCTCGTATCCGATGTCGTAGATGGCGCGGTCGCTATGCGTGACGCCGTCGACGACGAAGCTCGTCTCGATGCCGACCGCCAGCCGGTGCGCGCGATCCCCGGCCTTTGCCGCCTTGATCTCATGCCGCAATCCATCCTCGAACCAGCCCGCCTCGATGCGCGGGTTACCCGTTGTCTCGACCGGTGCGGCGCGGACGGCGGCGGGGAAGTGCAGCGTCTGCGTCTCGATCACCTGCTCGGCATGCGCCGGATGCAGCGTTAGCTGCTGCCGGTCGTCGCTGATCGTCGCGCTGAGCAGCAATGGCGCGTTGGGAGCAGCCGGGACGGCGGCGGGTGTCGTCGTCTGCCGCGCACGGACATGATCCTGATGCGCGTCCCAGAAGCTTGCCGCCGAGATCAGCAATGCCAGCACCGCGACGATCTCGCCAAACGTCACCCACCGCCGCCGGCTGCGCGCTGCACTGGTCTCGATGGGCGCGGTCATCGGAGGCTCCACTCTGTAGAGCGATGGGCTGTATCGCTAATCATCGCGGGCCGGAAGACTTGCCAACCGGGTCGCCGGCTGTCTTGCGAACGCGGCTGCTTGCTGACACTCTGCAGGTTGCCGTCGTTCGCGTGGAAAGCTCATGATCCGAACCGCCATTTTCGCGCTCGCCACCCTTGGAGTGTCGCTGCCCGTGCTCGCCCAACCCGCCCAGACCCCGCCCGCCGATCCGTTCGTGTGGCTCGAAGAGGTGTCGTCACCGCGCGCGATGGCGTGGGTCGAGGCGCGCAATGCCTATAGCACCAAAATCCTCGAAGCCGATCCGCGCTATCCGGTGCTGTATCAGGAGGCGCTGACGCTCGCGGGAGCCAAGGACCGCATCCCGCAGCCCAAGTTCATCCACGGCGCGATCTATAATTTCTGGCAGGACCCCGACCATCTGCGCGGCATCTGGCGCAAGACCAGCCTTGCCGATTACCGGACGCCCTCGCCCAACTGGACGACGGTGCTCGACATCGACGCGCTGAACAAAGCGGAGTCCAAGAGCTGGGTGTGGCACGGGGCCGATTGCCTCAAGCCCGACGAGAGGCGCTGCCTGATCGAGCTGTCGAACGGCGGCGAGGATGCGGCCGAAATCCGCGAGTTCGACCTCGACACCGGCAGCTTCGTCACCGACCGCGCCTTTCACCTGCCGCGCGGCAAGCACCGCGTCGCGTGGGAAGATGCCGACCATTTGCTGATCGCCAGCGAGTGGACGCCGGGCGACCTGACCCCGTCGGGCTATCCGTATATCGTCAAGCGCCTGACCCGCGGCCAGCCGCTGAGCGCCGCCGTCGAGGTCTATCGCGGCAGCAAGAGCGACGGTGGCTACGGCGTCACCCCCGCCGTGCTGCGCGACAGCGCCGGGCGGCAGCTCGCAGTGATCGAGCGCCCGCTCGATACCTTCCGGCACGAGACTTATGTGCTCACCAGCGCCGGGGCGCAGCGGCTGGTCCTGCCCGATAAGGTCAGCGTCGCCGAGCTGGTCAACGGGCGCATTATCCTGCAGCTCGACGAAGCGTGGCCTGCGGCGGGAGCGCAGTTCAAGGCGGGCGCGCTGGCGCAGCTCGATCTCGCCGCGCTGAAGGCCGATCCGGCGCACCTGCGGCCGTCGCTGATCTGGTCGCCGGGCCCGCGTGAATCGCTCAACGGCGTTGCCACGACCAAGGACAAGCTGCTCGTCGCGACACTCGACAACGTCCGCGGCCGGGCATGGGTGTACACGCCCGCCAACGCTGGCGGCTGGACGCGCGCGCCGATCGCGGTGCCCGACAATCTCGCGGTGGACTTTGCCGCCGCCGACGCGCGCTCGAACCTTGCGTTCCTCAGCACCAGCGGTTTCCTGACGCCGCCGTCGCTGGGCCTGGTCGACGCGGCGAGCGCCAGCGCGACGCCGGTCAAGGCGCTGCCCGCCAAGTTCGACGCGAGCCACAATATCGTCGAGCAGTTCGAGGCGGTGTCGAGCGACGGCACCAGAATACCTTACTTCGTCGTCCACCGCCGCGACCTCAAATATGATGGTTCGACGCCGACATTGCTCTATGCCTATGGCGGCTTCCAGGTCAGCGAGACGCCGAATTATTCAGCCGCGATCGGCAAGCTCTGGCTCGAGCGCGGCGGCGCGTATGTGCTGGCGAACATCCGCGGCGGCGGCGAGTTCGGCCCGGCGTGGCACGAGGCCGGGCTGACCACCAAGCGGCAGATCATCTACGACGACTTCGCAGCGGTCGGCCGCGACCTGATCGCGCGGAAGATCACCTCGCCGCGGCGGCTCGGTATCGAGGGCGGCTCGAACGGCGGGCTGCTGATGGGGGTCGAGTTCACCCAGCATCCCGAGCTGTGGAACGCCGTCGTCATCCAGGTGCCGCTGCTCGACATGATCCGCATCGGCAAGATCGCCGCGGGCGCGTCATGGCAGGGCGAGTACGGCGACGTCGACGCGGACCCCGCGGTCAGGGCATTCTGGCTGAAAACCTCGCCGTACCACAACCTGCGCGAGGGCGTCGCCTACCCCGAGCCGTTCATCTTCACCACCACCAAGGACGACCGCGTCGGACCCCAGCATGCGCGCAAGTTCGCCGCCAGGATGGAGGCGATGGGGCTGCACTTCCTTTATTACGAGAACACCGAAGGCGGCCACGGCGCCGGCGCCGACATCAAGCAGACAGCGCGCACGACGGCGCTGACGATGACGTATCTGCAGCGGAAGCTGATGGAGTAGCGGAAGCCGGGCGGTTGCGACAGCGCCTTCGCTAGCTGTGGTCGGCGATGATCAGCCAGCGTCCGGCTCGGCGCTGAAAGACGAGCGTCGTCAGCCCCGTGGCATCGCCGCCGTCGGCAGCGTCGCGCCGGACGTGAAAACGCCCGATGACGTAGGCGTAATCGGGAGCCAATAGCCGCAGCGTTTCGATGTCAACCGACAGCCTTCCCATGGCGGCGCGGCTGCCGCCGCCGAACCGTCCCGCATACATCTCGCGGATTGACTTGTAGCCGGTGACCACCTGCCCGGCGCTGCCGACATAGCTCGTCGCCGGGTCGTCGGCATAGCAGGTCATGAAGCGGTCGAGATTGCCCGCGCTCCACGCGGCACTGCTATCGGCAAGCGTCTGGACGATCCCCTGACGCGCCGCGTCGAGACCGGTCGCAGCCGCCGGTACCGCGAATGTGGCAACTGCTACGATCGCTGCGCTCCAAGCACGCATGTCCAAACCTCCATCTGCAATCAGCGCACAGTCGGATCGAGAGGTTAAGACGCTCTGAATGCAATTGACACGAGCAAATCACTTCGTAACGTTTCAACAGCAGCAGCTCGGCAACGCTGATGCAAGGGGAACGACGATGATCAATGCCCGCCGGCTGGGGCTCGCTGGAACCGCATGGCTGAGCCTTGCAGCAATACCGGCGGCGGCACAGACCGCTTCCGCTGCCAGCAGCGAAATCGTTGTCACGGCGCAGAAGCGCACCGAGTCGATCCAGACGGTGCCATTCAGCATCAGCGCGTTTTCGCAAAGCGAGCTCGAAGCGCGCGGGGTGCGCAGTGTCTATGATCTATCGCGTATCGCACCGTCGCTGACGGTGGTGTCGTCCGGGCCCGGCGAGAACAACCTGATCATCCGCGGTATCTCGTCGGTCGCCGGTTCGGCCGCGACGGTCGGCTATTACCTAGATGACACGCCAATCGCGGCATCGAGCAATGCGGCGCTGCTGTCGACCCGCGGCGTCATCGATCCGTCGGCGCTCGACATCGCCCGTATCGAGGTGCTGCGCGGGCCGCAGGGCACACTGTACGGGTCGAGTTCGATGGGCGGAACGGTCCGTTATATTGCCAACCAGCCCGATACCGGCAAGGTCGAAGGCAATGCCCATGCCGACCTGTCGGGCACCAGGCATGGCGGCTTCAACTACAATCTGAGCGCCGTCCTCAATACGCCGGTCGTCGCCGACAAGGTCGCGCTGCGCATCGCCGCCTTTTACCGCGACGACGACGGCTATATCGACCGCTACCCGATCGACCCGGCCAGTTATCTCGGTATCCAGCCCGGCTCGACCCCAATCCGGCGGGTGAACACCTACGAGACATACGGTGGCCGCGTCTCACTGCTGCTGAAACCGACCGAGACGCTGTCGGTCACGCCGTCGGTCCTCTACCAGTACAGCAAGCTTGGCAGCCCGTTCACGTTCGACGGCATGCCGGGATCGCTGGCTAACCCGATCCAGGTCCGCGATGTCGACGAGCCCAACGTACAGAAGAGCCTGATCGCCAACCTGACAGTCAAGAAGGAAGCCGGGCCGATCGAGATCGTCTCGTCGTCTTCCTACTATGACCGCCGGGTCCGGATCCAGGAGGACGCCTCGAAGGTCATCAGCTTTTTCTTCGCGACGCCGACGGTCGCGCCGGTCGGCATGACGGGCAACTACGTCAACCACGAGTTCACCCAGGAAGTCCGCGCCTCGTCCGGCTTCGACGGACCCTTCCAGTTCATCGCCGGCGGCTTCTACCATCACGTCATCGCGCCGCTGGCGTCGTCGATCCCGTTCCCAGCCAACTACCCATACCGGACGCTGCCGCCGTTCAACAGCTTCGCGCTCTTCTACGCCGGCACGCGCCGCGCGACGCTCGACGAGTATGCGGCATTCGGCGAAGTCTCGTACAAAATCTTCCCGAACCTGACTGCGCGTGCCGGGCTGCGTGCCTTCAAGGTCGACCAGGGTTTCTACCAGACCGGCGACGGCCTGTTCAACGGCGGCTTCACCTCGGTGTTCAACACGTCGAGCGACAGCGGGGTCACACCGAAGGCGAGCCTGCAATGGCAGGTGACGCCCGAGAAGATGATCTATGCCACGGCCTCCGAAGGCTATCGTCCGGGAGGTCCGAACAATCCGGCTCCGGCGACGCTGTGCGGTGCCGAGGTGGCCGGGCTCGGCCTCGCTGCCAGCCAGCTTAGCCGCTACGGACCCGACCATCTGTGGAATTACGAAGTCGGGGCCAAGACCAGCTGGCTTGAGCGCCGGCTGACGGTCAACGGCTCGCTATTCTACATCGACTGGAAGCGGGTCCAGCAGCAGATCGTCCTGCAGTGCGGCTTCAATCTAACTGCTAATTTCGGTAGCGCCGTGAGCAAGGGCGGCGAGGTCGAAGTCGAGCTCAAGCCGATCGACCAGCTGACACTCGGTGCTGGTGCCGGCTATACCGACGCCTATCTGAAGAACGACGTCCCGGGCACGCCGGCGAAGGCAGGCGACGCACTGCAGAACGTCCCGAAGTGGAACGTCTCGGCATCGGCTGAATATCGCGACCGGCTGAACGAGGCGTACAAGGGATTTGCTCGGATCGACTATTCCTATGTCGGGCCGGCGAACTTCCTCTACGACCGCACCAGCCCATTCTACCGCCGGGCGGGCTTCTCGATTTTCAATGCGCGCGTCGGCATCGAGCCGACGCATCAGCCGTGGGAGGCGGCGTTGTACGCCACCAACATCTTCGACAAACGCGGTGCGACCGATCTTCCGGTGGCGATCTCGGCCGACTTGCCGACTACCCGGCGGATTGGGCTCAACCAGCCGCGGACGATCGGTGTTTCGCTTGGCTACCGCTACTGAGATGGCAACGCCCGCCGCCGACCTGCCAGGCGGTGCCGGCGACCGATGATGTGGCGGTCGACTTCGACGGCTAGCCGGCAGGCGTCCCGATCAGCTCGACCGCCATGTCGGCGACATCGGATGCACTTACCGGCCCGGTTGGATCGAACCAGGTGTGCGTCCAGTTGATCATGCCAAATAACAGCATCGTCCTGACCCGCGCCCGCACCGGATCGGCCGCAAGCGCCGGCTGCGTCGCCGCAAGCAGTGTCTGCACCGCGTCGACGATGCCGCGCTGCTTGCCGACGATCGACTTGCGTTTTTCGGGCGGCAGGCTGCCGAGCTCGTTGAGCAGCACCTTCTGCCGGTCGGCGGCACCGACATAGTCGCGCATGAAATTGTGGATAAGCACATCGAGCAGCACCGCCGGCGGGTCGGCACGCGCCATCACCTCGGCGACATTACCCGCAAGCTGGTCGATGTGCGAGATCATTACCCCATACAGGATGTCCTCTTTCGACGGGTAGTAATGGTAGATCAGCGACTTCGAGGTCTCGCATGCGGCGGCAAGATCAGCGACCGAGGTGCCCTTGAAGCCGTTGGTGGCGAACACCCGCGCTGCCTGCGTCAGGATCGCCTCGCGCCGCTGCTCGTAATCGGCTGACTGGGTGCGTGCCACAACGGTTCCATACCGCGCTCAACGCGCGAACTGCAACCGTAGCGAGCCCGGCTGGCGCTTGTCGACCAAACCGGCCAATTCTCCAGCGTTTCGGCAAACGTGGTCGGCCTTGCCGTCATACCGTCACCTCCGCCGGTGCGGGGTGACGGGTCTTGCCTTCGTCAGCTGTTGAGCAGCGCGGTCGCGGCGTCGAGCCGGGCGGCATAGGTGTCGATCACCGCCGCGGTGAGCCGGGCATAGTTCTCGGCATCGGCGAAGCGGCGCTCCTCGATCGCCTCGCGGACGGCAGGCAGCGTCTTCGCGCCGTAGCCGGTGAACCGCCCGGGTGCGTAGATCATGTTGCGGTACCACGGCCGCCCCGGCAGGCCGCGGTTATCGAGCAGCAGCTGGTCGATGTTGCGCAGCGCCGCCTCGAGCCGCTGGCGCGCCGCCGGGGCGAGCGTTGCCGCATGCACGGCATAGGCGCGGTCGAACGCCGCGGCGCTCGCGGTCAGCCGCTCGCTGGCGTTGTCGAGCGCCGCCAGTTCGATATGCGGGGTCGGGACGAGCGGTTGCGGGGCCGCGACCGGCTTGCGCGGGTCGGACGCGAGCTGGAAGGCGTTGCTGGCGAGCAGCTTGCTCAACGTCTGGTCGCGCGTGCGGCGCTCGTCGGCGAGCGTCCTGACCTCGGCGGCATAGCGCGCCACCGTCGCGGCGAAGTCGCCAAAGCGCACCGGCAGCGTGTCCACATCGGCAATCCGCAGCACGAGGCGTCCGACGGTCTTCGACAGCGCCGCGCCGTACAGCAGTCCGGGATCGTTGAAGCGCGTGAAGTGGTCGTAGCTGTCGTAGATCGAATGGTAGACGCCGCCGCTTTCGTCCTCGCCGCCGAAGCCGATGTTGATCGAGGCGATGCCGAGATGCTGGAGGAATGCCGAATAGTCCGAGCCCGAGCCGAGCGCGCCGATCGGCAGGTCGCCGCTGCCCTGCGCCGCAGCCAGATCGGCGGGTTCGACGCGGCCGACGCGGTCATAAGCTTTGGCGAGGATATCGCCGCGCCAGCGCTGCGCGACGGTCGCGCCGGTTTCGGGATCGCGGACATCGGCGGCGACGGTGTTGACCAGGTGCTGCCACGCATGGCTGCCTTCGGCGCCCAGCGTGCCGCGCCCGTTGGTGTCGCTGTTGATGTAGATGACCGCCTTCGCCTGCAGCTCGGCGGCATGCGCTTCCGCCCATTCGGTCGAGCCGATCAGCCCCGGCTCCTCGGCATCCCAGCTGGCGTAGACGATCGTCCGCGCCGGTCGCCAGCCCTGCGCCGCGAGCCCGCCGAGCGCTTTCGCCTCGGACAGCATCGCGACGTTGCCCGATAGCGGATCCGACGCGCCGAACACCCATGCGTCGCGGTGATTGCCGCGGATCACCCACTCGTCGGGATAGGTCGTACCCTTGAGCACGCCGATGACGTCATAGATCGTCTTCAGCGACCAGTCGGATTTCACCGCGAGATGGACCTGTACCGCCGCAGTACCGCCCATGTGATAGGCGATCGGCAGACCGCCGTGCCAGCGCGCCGGCGCGAACGGGCCGTCGAGCGCGGCGAGCAACTGCTGCGCGTCGCCGTATGACATCGGCAGCACCGGGATCTTCAGGATCGTCGTCGCCGTCGCGCGCGTCAGCCGCCTGGCACCTTTCGTTGCGCCTGCTCCCGGCGTCAGCGGATCGCCGGGGTAGGTGATGATGTCAACGACCGAGCCGCGCTGGACGCCGGTGGACGGTCGCGTGCCGCCGCGCGGGTAGGGGTCGCCAGTGCCGTAGCCATCGTCGGCCGGGTCCGAGTAGATGATGCAGCCGACCGCGCCGTGCTCCTGCGCCAGCTTGGGCTTTAGCCCGCGCCAGCCGCCGCCGTAGCGCGCGATGACAAGCTTGCCGCGCACGTCGATACCGCGCCGCGCGAGGTCGAGATAGTCGTCGGGCATGCCCTGATTAACATAGACCAGCGGCGCGGTGACATCGCCGTCGCCTTGAAACGCGACGTACGGGGGCAGCGCGGTCGCGGTGTTGCCCGACGTCGCGTCCTCAGGGATCGCCGGCTCCTGCCCGCCGAGCTTGAGCTGGCGCGGCGCGACCATCTCGACCGTTGTCGAAACCGGCGTCGGGTACAGGATATCGAACGTCTCGATCCGCGCGTCCCAGCCCCACGCCTTGAACTGCGCGAGCGTGAACTCGGCGTTGACCTTATCGTGCGGCGAGCCGACGTGGTTCGGCTGCGACGACATTGCCTTCAGCCACGCCATCTGTTCGGGCGCGCTGATGCTCGCGTCGAACGCCGCCTCGCGCGCTGCCGGGGTTGGCGGCGGTGCGGCGATCACCGACGTGCCCGCGAGCAGTGCGCTACCCAGGCCGAGCAGCCGCAAGGTCAATCGCATCAACATGGCCCCCGGTCGGTGAACGATCATCGCAGGCTAGGCGACGACCCCGTTGACCGCAAGCGTCCGCCGGGCCAAGCCGCAATCAAAGCTACCAGATGCGAGCGCGCTGCTCCGGCGGCACGTACAGTGCGTCGCCCGGCTTGACGCCGAACGCCGCATACCAGCCGTCGATGTTTCGCACGACGCCGTTGACCCGGTATTTGCGGAAGCTGTGCGGGTCGCTGGCGGTCTGCTTGCGGATCGCTTCGGGGCGCACCTTGGCGGCCCAGACCTGCGCCCAGCCAAGGAAGACACGCTGGTCGCCGGTCAGCCCGTCGATGACCGGCGCAGGTCCGCCGTGCAGCGAGGCGCGGTAAGCATCGAGCGCGATCGACAGCCCGCCCAAGTCGGCAAGGTTCTCGCCCATCGTCAGCTCGGGGTTAATGTGCATGCCCGGCACCGGCTCGTACTGCGCGTATTGCGCTCCGAGCACCGCCGCGCGCGCCTTGAACGCGGCGGCGTCGGCGGGCGTCCACCAGTCGCGCAGCGCGCCTTTGCTATCGATATTACGCCCCTGGTCGTCGAAGCCGTGCGTCATCTCGTGGCCGATGACGCCGCCGATCGCGCCGTAGTTGACCGCCGGGTCGGCGTCGGGATCGAAGATCGGTGCCTGCAGGATACCGGCCGGAAACACGATGTCGCGTAGCGAGCCGTTGTAGGCGTCGTTGGTCTGCGGCGTCATGCTCCAGTCGCTGCGGTCGACCGGCCCGTCACTGCGGCCGAGCTGAAACGCCCACTCCGCCGCGGCCGCACGCCGCACGTCACCGAGCAAGTCGCTGCGCCGGATAACGAGCTTCGAATAGTCGCGCGGGTGATCTGGATAGCCGACCTTGATGACGTAGGTATCGAGCTTCGACAGCGCCTCCGCGCGGGTCGCCGGGCCCATCCAGTCGAGGCGCTCGATGCGAGCGCGGAACGCCGCTTTCAGATTGCCGACCAGCGCTTCGATCTTGGCTTTGTCGCTGGCGGGGAAATAGCGCGCCGAATAAAGTTCGCCGACGCCCCAGGCGAGCGTTCCAAAGCAGCTATCCGGGTCGGCTCCACAGTCGCCGCCGCCGGTGGCGATGATACCGCGTTTCCACCGCGGCTTCTGCTCGGCTTGCCCGGCCAGCGACTTGCCGTGAAACTCGAAGTGCGAATCGGCGAAGGCGTGGCTGAGATACGGCGCGGCACGGTCGGCGACGCGGAAGGCGAGCCACGCCTGCAGCGTCGGCACCGGCGTCGCCGCGACCACCGCCGCGAGCTTTGGCATCGCAGTGTTGGTGGTGACTACCAGCCGGGTCTTGCCGCCGAGCTTCTGCGCCGCAAGAAAGGCTGGCCAGTCGAAGCCGGGTGCGTACGCCGCCAGTTCGGCGGGCGTCATCGGGTTGTACTGGACGGTCAGGTCGCGCTGCTGGACGTTGGTCCAGCTCGCTTCCGCAAGCCTGGTCTCGAACGCCAGCAGCGTTGCCGCGGTCGCTTCGGGGCTGGCCCAGCCGATCAGCTTGAGCAGCGTCGCCGCATGCCGGACATACGCATCGCGCTGGCGCTGAAAGTCGGGCTTTAGATAATAGTCGCGGTCAGGGAGCAGCAGCCCCGACTGGCCGATGTAAACGGCATAATGATCGGCGATCCTGAGGTCCTGGTCGAACCCTGCCGTGAACGGCGCGGGGAACAGCGTGTAGCCGGTCCCGCCCATCAGCGAAGCGATCGCGCCGCGGTCGCGTGCCGCCCGGATCGCGTCGAGTTCGGGCGCGAGCGGTGCCGCTCCCGCCGCCTCGATCGCCGCCTCGTCCATGAAGGCGGCGTACATCGCCCCTGCCTTGCCCCTGATGTCGGCAGGCTGGTCCGGGACGTTCTTGCTGGCGTCGTCGAGCAGGCCGTGCAGCCTGGCTTCGATGCGGTTGGTCATGTCGAAGCGCTTGCCGGCGGAAACCTGGTCGGCCGGGATAACGACGGTCTTCAGGTAAGCGCCGTTAGTCGCTTCGTAGAAGTCGTCGCCGGGTTTGACCTGCTTGTCGGGTGCGGCGCGGTCGAGCCCGAATGGCGGATAGACCGGTGCCGCCGCCGCTGGTGCTGCTGCCGCAAGCGCTACCGACCAGATCCAAGCTCTCATACGCGATCTCCCCAGGCCGCAATCTAGCCGGAGATCAGCGAAACGCCAGAGCCGACGCGAATGACATCGAACAGCTAGCCAGCGACGACAGCGTAGTTGCCGAACGGGTCCACGCCTCGGCGGCCCTGAACCCGGCCCTGCCACAAAGCGGCACACCCTCCTGAAGGATCAGCAAAAGGCTTGGATGCCGCCGGACACGCCGCTAACAGTTAGCTTTCCGCCAACGACTTCGCGCGGTTTCGGTCGTGCGGGTGCCGGTCAAGGGTGAGCTTCGTGGTCCGGTACCGTCGGCGTTGCGCTTCGATCCTCGCTGCAGCCGCATTGCTCGCCTTTGGCGGCACGGCTCGCGCTGAACTCGGCGGGCCGGTCTCGAGCGTCGCGGCCGACAGCGGGCGCATGCATGCACAGATCGCCTCGGTGGCGCGCGCCAATTACGCGCGGCACGACCTGACCCGCAGCAACGACGGGCTTGTCCACGAGTATACCAATGCCAATGGGCTGGTGTTCGCGGTGACCTGGTCGGGCCCGGGCAAGCCCGATCTGCGGACGCTGCTGGGCCAGTATTTCACGACGTTTCAGGCGAACAGCGAACTGATCGCGCGCTCGTCGCATTCTTTGCGACGGCCGCCGCAGGTCAATCAGCCCGACCTGCAGATTCAGACCGGCGGCCACATGGGCTGGTTCCACGGCGTCGCTTTCGTGCCGTCGCTCGCGCCACCGGGATTCGCGCTCGCCGACCTGGAGCTGGGTCAGTGAGCGCATGGCGCACACTCCTTGCCGCGATGGCAGCGCTGGAGCTGGCGAGCTGCGGCGGCGATAGCGGTTCGACCGGCTCGGTGACGCCGACGCCGGTCGCGGTACCGCCAGCCCCGACGCCCGCGCCGCCCAAGGTGGCGAACATCGCGACAGTGACGCTCGACGCCGGACCCGCGGCGCTGGCCGCTGGCAGCAAGGGCTACACCGCGTTCAATGAGCCCTATGTGACGATCACCGTCTGTGCGCCGGGCTCGACGACGAACTGCCAGACGATCGACCACGTCATCCTCGACACCGGCTCGGTCGGACTCCGGCTGATCAAGGGCGTGCTCAGTGCGGGCCTGCTCGCCGCATTACCGGCCGAGACGCAGGGATCGGGCAATCCGGTCGGTGAATGCTACCAATACGTCAATTCCTACGCGTTCGGCTCGGTCCGCAAGGTCGATCTCAGCATCGCCGGCGAGAGCGTCGGCAGCATGCCGGTGCAGGTCATCGCCGACGCCGGTGTGTTCAGCGCGGTAC
Organism: uncultured Sphingomonadaceae bacterium; assembly: GCA_964247215.1. Taxonomy (GTDB): domain Bacteria; phylum Pseudomonadota; class Alphaproteobacteria; order Sphingomonadales; family Sphingomonadaceae; genus Polymorphobacter_B. The sequence continues at coordinate 2,169 of CAXTTR010000015.1, read as the reverse complement.
CGGCTACCTGCTCGTCGGGCGGCGGCACTAATATCATCACCGCGCAGGATTTCGGCGGCAATGGCATCATCGGCATCGGCACGACGACGACCGACTGCGGCACGCGCTGCACGGTGGCGGGCGGGTCATCGGGGGCGATCTACTACGACTGCCCTTCGCCCGGCTGCGGCGCGATCATCGCGCGCGCCGCGAACGCCGCCGCGCCGTTCGAGCAGCTGCCCAACCCGGTCGCGGCATTCGCGGTCGACAATAACGGTACGATCATCGCGCTTCCAGCGGTGCCCGTGCAAGGTGCCCCGTCACTCACCGGGACGGTAACGTTCGGCATCGGCACGCAAACGAACAATGCGCTCAGCGCAGCGACGGTGCTGCCGCTGACGACGTCATCCAGCCGCCTCGGAGCGGGCTATCTGACCGCGACATACAATGGCAAGCAGCTGACCCAGAGCTTCGTCGACAGCGGCAGCAACGATTACTTCTTCATCGACACCAGCCTGACGCCGTGCACCAATACCAACTACATCGCCTTTTACTGCCCGAGCGCTCCGTTGACGATCTCGCTGGTGCTGACCGCGACGAACGGCTTCACGTTCAACGACGCGTTCACGCTGTACAGTCCATTGAACGTCGCCGGATCATCGGTCGTCGCGCCCGGACTGGCTATCAACCCGACGCTGGTGAAACCGCCGCTGCCCTTCGCCAACAGCTTCGACCTCGGCATGCCGTTTTTCTTCGGCCGGACGATCTACACGTCGATCGAAGACCGTCAGGCCGGGGCAACCGCTGGGCCGTACGTCGCGTTCTAAGCCGCCGCCTGCCGCACATCCTGTTTAGCCTGGGTCAGGCACGCGGTGACGGCTTCGGTCAGCGACGCCGTGTACTCGTCCGCTCCAAGCGCGCTACGGCTGGCGCGGTCAGTCAGGATCGCATCGCCCGCCGGCCAGACGCCGACGACGATCGGCACCCCCGGCACCCGCCGCCGCAGCCGCTCGATCAGATAGCGCAGGTTCGACGGCTGCCCGCTGAGCTCGAGATACGAGGTACAGATCATCGCGGCCTGGCCGGCTTCGAAGCTGCTAATGGCATCGCGTCCGACCGCGGCGAACGGCACGATGCGGCTGCCGAAACCGTGCTTGCCGAGCAGCTGCGCCAGCATCGCCGCCGCGGCATCGTCGAGCGGTCCGCGGCCGGCGATGCACAGCACCGCGCCGTCGCGGTGCCAGCGCTCGGGCAGATCGGTGCCGTCACCCGCCACCGGCCGCGGCGGGGCCAGCCCCGGGTGTTCGGCGACCGGTGCGCTGTCGGTCTGCTTCGGCGGCGGTGCGTCTGACGGAGCGCGGTCGGGATAGCGCGACAGCTCGTCGACGACATCGACGATCGTCGTGCGGATGCGGCGCAACTGGTCGCCGCGCAGGCTGCCGCGCTGCGCATCGGCAGCAGCGAGCTGCAAACCCTTGAGCGCGACCTCGTCGTAATAGCTCGACAGCGCGCGCTCTTTCAACAGCAGTTCGGCCTGTTCGCGGACCTCGTCGGCGTCGCCCGCGAGGATGCGCTGGTAAAAGCTCTCGACCGGGGTCAGTGCGGGCTGATCGCCGAGCAGCACGTCGAGGAACTCGAGGCGGCGGACGTGCCGCCCGAGCACGACGAGGCACAGCGTCAGCGGCGTCGACAGGATCAGCCCGATCGGACCCCACAGCCACGACCAGAACAGCGCCGCGACGACCACCGAGAACGGCGACAGCCCGGTGCTGCGGCCGTACACCATCGGCTCGATCGCCTGGCCGGTGATGCCCTCGACGACGGCATACAGCGCCAGCGTCCACAAGGTCATCGACCAGCCGGGCTCGACCGCGGCGGCGAGCGTCATCGGCAGGATCGCCGAGATGAACGACCCGACATAAGGCACGAAGCGCAGCAGCGCCGACAGGATGCCCCACAATACGGGGTTGGGTACGCCGATTATCAGCAGCCCAACGCCGATGACGACGCCGAATATGCCGTTGATCGACAGCTGCGTCAGGAAATAGCGCCGCAGCCGCTTGGTGCCGTCGTCGATCGCCACCGTCGTGCCGTGCAGGTCGCCTGCCCCGGTCAGCCGGATCATACGGTCGCGCAAATCCTCGCGCTGCAGCAGCGCGAAGATTGCGACGACGAAGACGACGCCGAACG